>CAZMRM010000037.1:13120-15457 GCA_964568515.1 uncultured Chitinophaga sp.
CCTGGCTGTAATAAATACCTGAAGGTGCATCGTTATACGTTAAATAAATCATTTATTTAAAATTGTATGGAGTATTTTAACAATGCGATTTGTAGCTTGTCCATCCCAAAATTCAGGAATAGCCCCTTGTTTATATGTGCCATTTTCGATTTGAAGTATGTATTCTTCAATAGCCTTTAATTCAAAAGGAACAAGCGTATTTGTTCCAATTTCTACCGTTACCGGACGCTCCGTATTCGGTCTGAGCGTAAGACACGGAATTTTCAGAAAAGTACTTTCTTCTTGGATCCCACCACTATCCGTAATAATGTAACGACTGCCGGCAATCAATTTCTGAAAAGAAAAATAATCAAGTGGTTCGGTTAAAATCAGTTCCTGATTTTTCTTAAAAGCTTCCCAAACACCCAACTGTTCCATATTTTTCAACGTTCTGGGATGTATGGGAAATATAACTTTATATTGTTTTGTTATCCTATTAATAAGTCCTGATAAATGAAGTAGTCCTTTTTTATCATCCACGGTAGCCGGCCGGTGCATGGTCATTAACACGTATTTTTTTTCTCTTATACCTAACTGATTTAAAATGCCGGAAGCTGCTATTTGCGGTTTATAAGCCACCATCGTATCTATCATTGTATTACCAACATGAAACATGTTATTTTCTTTATGTTTTTCGGCTTTTAAATTATATATTCCGCTTATTTCTGTAATAAAAAAGTAATCCGTTATCGTATCTGTCAGAATTCTGTTGTTTTCTTCGGGCATTGTTTTGTCAAAACTCCTCAGGCCGCTTTCAAGATGCGCAATAGGAATATTCATCTTATTGGCAGTAACAGAAGCTGCAAATGTTGAATTTACATCTCCTACAACGATCATTAAATCAGGCTTATACTTATCGTTGATTAATTTCTCCAGCTCAATCAGGATGTGTCCTATTTGGGCGTTGGCAGATACTGCCGGAATATTCAGAAAAAAATCAGGTGCAAGGTCCAGTTGTTCAAAAAATACATTTGCCATTTTTGTATCATAATGCTGGCCGGTATGAACAATTTTGAATTCAAGAGAGGGATACTCCTTTGCAATTTTTTTGAACTGGGTGATTTTAATGAAATTGGGTCTCGTACCCACAACAATTAGAACTTTCTTCATGCGCCACAAATTTAAATAAAATAACTTGCTACTTCCTTACTTACTTGTTCAAAAGAGTATTTATAAATCGGAAAAGAGTGACTGGATACATCATAAACTTTCATTTTTAAGATTCTTTCCATTCCTTCGTCTATTTCAGAGGGTAACAGGTGTATGCCCAGATTGTGGTCAATGATCAATCTTGATAGTGTCCCTTCCTCAGCAATAAGTATGATGGGAATTCCGGAATAAATAATTTCATAAATTTTTGTGGTAATAAAATTTTTTGCGATTTCCGGTTGAATTATCAAAACATAATCATACAACCGGAAATTGTCAAAAAGTATTTTGGGTGGTACAGGACTCTTCAGTTGAATTCTTGAATTCAATAATTTTATTACCGTTGATCTCATCTTATCGTTCAAAGGAGAATAAATATCTAGTTTTGCCTTATTCGCATTTATTGAATTGATTACCCTTAAGAAGGGAATCTCAATTCCATCGTAAAGTGTTCCATAAAAAACAAGGCGGCCTTTTCTTTCTTTCTCCTTTTCTGCAATACCAATTTCGGATGGATCATAAGCATGAGGTACTACTTTTATTTTGTCACCAAAATCAGAATAAATACTACAAAGTGTATTTTTCATTTCTTCGGTTGGAACGCTGACAATATCTGACTCCCGGATTACTTTCAGTTCCCTTTCTTTTTCTACTTTTTTCCGCTTATCAGAGATGGACTGCATTCCGTATCCTATTCCCCAGGTCCATGGATCTCTTATATCGCTTATCAGGTTTATTCCTGGAAATTGCTTTTTTAAATCTGTTGCAAAATAAAGTATTGAAAATGGTGCCCCGGTAACAATTACATTATCGATCGCATATTGCCGGATGATATCCGTCGCATTTTTCATCAGGATCTTGTTCCACCCTATGCCTCTGTCAAAATAGTTTCCTTTTTCTTTAAATTTGAGCGTGTACAAATCAAGTCTGTATTTGATTTTATCCCATACAGATTCTATATTTTTAATCAATGAAAAAGGATATTTTCCAGGAAGTGTACGAACAAATATATTTTTATCTTTAACATCATCTGCAAACAGGGATAATTGGTTAAATGGATTTTTTGCTGTTATTACATGAACCTTAAATCCATTTTGTGCAAAATATTTTACAAATTTTGCCCATCGTCTTCCGCCAACGCCAGGGTAT
>CAZMRM010000038.1:0-4284 GCA_964568515.1 uncultured Chitinophaga sp.
GAGCAGGGAGAAACAAACTATACCAATCGGTTTTCCCAGGCATAAACCAAGCATGATTCCATAACTGCTTAACGATGATAAATCATTTATCACCGTGGAAGAGATAAAAATAGCGGTATTCGCCAACGCAAAAAGAGGAAGAATAATAAAGGCTACCGGCTGATGTAAGGTATGCTGTAATTTATGTGAAACAGATTTTTCAAAAGGAATTGCAAAAGCTAAAAAAACACCCGTAATGGTTGCATGAATACCCGACCGGTACATACAAAACCACATGACCGTTCCGATGAGCAGATAGATCCAGGTTAAATGCATTTTAAACCGGTTTAAAATAAGCATCAGTATAAAAAGACCGATCGCTAAAGAAAAATAGAGAAATGAAAAAGTTTTTGAATAAAATAATGCAATTATAACGATGGCCCCTAAATCATCAACAATTGCAAGAGCCGTTAAGAAAATTTTCAAAGCTGCCGGCACTTTTTTTCCCAGCAAAGAAAGAATGGCAAGGGAAAAAGCAATGTCTGTTGCCATTGGAATTCCAAATCCATTAACGGCAGGGGTGTTCCTGTTTAAAGCAACATAAATCAGGGCAGGAACCAGCATTCCCCCTATCGCTGCACAAATTGGCAGCATGGCCTTTTTAATACCGGAAAGTTCACCGGTATAAATTTCCCTCCTGATTTCAAGTCCTACCAGAAGAAAAAAGAGGGTCATTAAACCGTCATTGATCCAGAATTCTATGGGTTTGGATAAAAATTCAGCATGAAAGAAATGAAGATAAGCTGGACCGGAAGAAGAGTTCGTAATGAGAATGGATATCAGTGTACAAAATAACAGAATGATGCCCGATGTTCTTTCGCTCTTTATAAAATCAGTGTATAGGTTCTTTAACTTCATCTGGTGGCAAAGATACAAATTAGTTATTTGATTTTAGAAAACGCCGGATCCTCCGGCAGACAAGTAAAAATAGCCCTGGAAAAAAATCAGAAAAAACTTGCGTAGTTAAATAACTAAATATATATTTGTAGTCAAATAGCTACGCAATGAATTTAAGAAGAGATGTATTTCAAGCCATAGCAGACCCGACAAGAAGGGCAATACTTCTGCTGGTTGCTTCTCAATCGATGACAGCAGGTGCGATAGCTTCCAACTTTGACACGGCGCGTCCGACAGTTTCAAAACACCTGCAAATACTTACCGAGTGCGAATTACTGGAACAACAACAAAACGGAAGAGAAATTTACTATCACATCAATGCAAAAAAAATGAAACAAGTAGCCGACTTCATTGAACCGTTCCGTAAAATGTGGGATGACCGGTTCAATAAACTGGAAGCCATCATGAAAACATATAAAACAAAGAAATAGAACATACATGGAACAGAAAACAAAAATAAGTGCTGAAGACGGTCAGCAGGAACTGGTGATTACCAGGGAATTTGATTTGCCTGTGGAATTGCTTTTTAAAGCTTATATAGAGCCCGGCATTGTGGAGCAATGGATGGGAACAAAAGTACTGAAACTGGAAAACAAAAAGCATGGCAGTTATCAATTTGAAACCACCGACCCAAAAGGAGATAAACACGGATTCAATGGCACCATACACGAGTATAGCCTGAACCGGAAAATCACCCGTACATTTGAAATGGAGAATACGCCGTTTCCCGTACAGCTGGAGTTCCTGGAATTTGAAAAACTTACGGAAAACATCAGCAAACTTACAATGCATATCGTATATAAATCGGTCGCATACAGAGACCAGATGCTGCAACTACCTTTTGCTCAAGGCATAAATATGGCACATAACCGGATACAGGAAATCGTAAACAAATTAAAATAAAACATCATGGCAAAAAGAAATAAAATTATCTATTGGATCGCTACCATCTGGCTTTCATTAGGAATGCTGTCAAGTGGAATCATACAGATGCTCCAGCTGAAACAGGAAGTACAATTTACTGCAAATCTGGGATATCCTGTTTATTTTTTAACTATACTGGGTACCTGGAAAATTTTAGGAGTGATCG
This sequence comes from uncultured Chitinophaga sp., assembly GCA_964568515.1. Taxonomy (GTDB): domain Bacteria; phylum Bacteroidota; class Bacteroidia; order 2-12-FULL-35-15; family 2-12-FULL-35-15; genus 2-12-FULL-35-15. The sequence goes on from CAZMRM010000038.1 coordinate 2,027, forward strand.
TATTGCTTCTTCCTAAGTTTCCTTTAATAAAGGAATGGGCGTATGCGGGTTTTTTCTTTGTCATGTCAGGTGCTATATTTTCGCATATTGCATCGGGTGATCCCGTAAAGGAGCTATTCCCGGCGTTGCTGCTGCTGGGCCTGACCGTGATATCATGGTATTTCAGACCTTCAGACAGAAAGATCAGTTCAGTTAATTAATCAAAAAATAAATAAAATGAATCCTAAGGTTGATTTTTATTTTAATAAGGCCAAAAAATGGCAGGAAGAAATTGAGAAATTGAGAATGATTGTTCTCGATTGTGGACTCACTGAAGAATTGAAATGGGGTGTTCCCTGTTACACTTTTCAGAAACGTAACATTGTTTTAATACATGTGTTCAAAGAATACTGTGCGCTTTTGTTTTTCAAAGGTGTTTTGTTAAAAGATCCCAAGGGGATTCTGATTCAACAGACGGAGAATGTACAGGCGGCACGTCAGATCCGGTTCACCGGTATTCAGGAAATAGTGAAAAAGGAACGCACCCTGAAGACCTACATTTATGAAGCCATTGAAGTGGAAAAGGCCGGTTTGAAAGTGGATCTGAAAAAGACAACGGAATTCAGCATCCCTGAAGAATTTCAAAATAAACTGAATGAAAACCCTGTCTTGAAAACTGCTTTTGATGCATTGACACCGGGACGTCAGCGGGCTTACCTTCTTTATTTTGCTGCACCCAAACAATCCAAAACACGGGAATCAAGGATTGAGAAGTATATGAAGCCAATTCTCAATGGAAAAGGATTGAATGATTAGTGGGGATAAAAAAATCAGTTCTGTTAATCAATAAAATGAATGGAATGAACCCTAAAGTTGATACTTTTTTAAGTAAGGCCAAAAAGTGGCAGAAAGAACTGGAGAAATTACGAATGATCATTCTCGACTGTGGGCTGACCGAAGAATTAAAATGGGATTCTCCTTGTTATACGTTTCAGAAAAGCAACGTAGTTATAATAGGCGAATTAAAGGAATGCTGCGTGCTTAGTTTTTTCAAGGGTTCCCTGTTAAATGATGCCAATGGTATTCTTGTTCAGCAAACGGAGAATATGCAGTCGGGGCGCATTGTTCCATTTACCAGTGTTCGTGAAATAGAAAAGCTGGAACCCATCCTGAAAGCCTATATTTATGAAGCCATTGAAATAGAAAAGGCCGGTTTGAAAGTGAATTTTAAAAAGACTTCAGAATTTACTGTTCCTGAAGAATTTCAAAAAAAATTAGATAAGAATGCTGCTTTGAAAAAAGCTTTTGATGCATTGACACCGGGACGACAAAGGGCGTACCTTCTTTATTTTGCTGCACCCAAACAATCCAAAACCCGCGAATCAAGAATTGAAAAATATACACAGCAGATCCTCGATGGAAAAGGATTGAATGAGTATTGATTCGCAGAGAAAGTAAATAGAATCTCTGTCTGGGATTGCTTTAATATTCTTCTTACTGATCCTCTGGTTCTGCTATCGACCGGGCACTTAAGCCATACTTCTGTAACAACTGCGAATACCGGTTTTCAAATTCCCTGGCCAATGCCGGTTGTTTAAAAAGGTTCGCAAAATAAATGAGTTGCTCCAGGATGCTTTGTGCCTGTATGGGGTCACTGCCAAATTCGGGTAAGCGTTTACGGTCAAAGAAATAATAATAGTGCAGATTGCCTTCAAAATTATCAAACAGTTTTTTCGAGATCGCATTTGCTTTAGCAGTTGCACCGGCCTGATAATAGGCTAAGGTAATGGCATACATACTTACATCATACGGAACATTTTCCTGAGGTGTTATTTCAATGGTTTTGTCCAGCACCCGGATGGCTTTCTCCTTTTTGTCTTCTTTGATTAAAGCAGATGCCAGTGCAGCCATGCGTTGACGGATGTTCATGGCACCGGAGTGCATGAATATATCATCCAGATACATTCCTTTTCTATCCATTCCACCCCATGCAAATTTTGTCATCACGTTGTTATACATCGTATCGGTTGCAATTCGTGTTTCCTGTTGGTTCTCGAACTCATTCTGTTTAATCGGCACCAAACGAAAAGCAAGTCCTTCCAACTGAAGATAAGGTGCCAGTCCCAGGTAAGAATTTGCCGGTGCCGTAGCCGTGAAATAGATGGGACGTTTCCAATCATTATGTGCCAACAGATCAATGATCATTAGATCACTTTTTTGAACATAGTTTCCGGGCATTGTCCAATCAATGTTTTTAACAACACGATTCGCCAATGCTT
>CAZMRM010000038.1:4294-4825 GCA_964568515.1 uncultured Chitinophaga sp.
TTTGGGTACGGTTCCATTTTCGACAACGGTGGTACTGTCTACCGGTATGCGCATATTTTTTGTCGGAAAAAAATTATAGAATTTTCCATTTCCTGCTTCCAGCTGGTTATTCTGATCATCGCTGGCAACAAAATCCATCAGCTCTTTTACAGGTATATGACCCGTTATATTCATATCGCGGAAGAGTACAATGTCCCTTGTTCCTCCCTGCCGGTATTGTTCCTTTTTCAATGAAAAGGGAACAGGTGCCGACTCATAAGCTCTGTGCACCAATTGATCGATGTACCAGTCTGTATTCAGATATTGCAAACAAATAACACGCACATCTGTTCGTATGCCTTCTACTTCCTGTGCATACCATAAGGGGAAGGTATCATTGTCACCATTGGTAAACAAAATGGCATTGGGGGCACAGGAATTTAAATAGTTGGCTGCAAAGTCTCTGGCGATGTAACGGTTGGAACGATCGTGATCATCCCATTCTTCTTTGGCCATTACAACAGGCACGACGAATAAACAAACAGCTGTTGC
>CAZMRM010000038.1:4835-5918 GCA_964568515.1 uncultured Chitinophaga sp.
AGGCACTTGTTGTTTGATTTAATTTTTTTTGCAACAGCTCATAAATGGCGAGTACCCCTAATCCGATCCATATGGCAAATGCATAGAAAGATCCTGTGTAGGCATAATCCCTTTCACGCGGTTCAAAGGGTTTTTGATTTACATACAGAATGATTGCCAAACCGGTAAAGAAAAAAAACAGTACAACCACTACAGCATTACGTTTATCTTTTTTTATTTGATAGAACAAACCTGTTAACCCTAGAAGAAAAGGCAAACCATATAATATGTTCCTGCTTTTGTTCTTATCGCTTGCATCGGGTAACCCTTTTATAACTCCACCCGTATTTGGATTCTCAATAACTGGTAGGCCGGTTATCCAGTTTCCTTCATGTGGTGCACCATGTCCCTGAATATCATTCTGACGACCTACAAAGTTCCATAAGAAATAACGAACATACATGTGACCTGCCTGGTACCTGAAAAAGTATTTTAAATTTTCTGAAAAGCTGGGTTTTTCAATGACTTCTTTTTCTCCTGTCTGCGGATGGACAATACTGATGTGTTGATAGTTCCGCTGATTGGTCCAGGCTTTATAGCCCCGGATGTGTTGGGCCTGATCACTGAACATGCGTGGAAAAAAAGTACAAAAACGATCATCATAATTTACAATCGAATTTTTATGATCGTCGGAAACAATGTATTTTTTTTGTTTCTCATCCTTTACGTATGTTGGTTTTCCATCGGAGTAAGGTTTACGGGCATCTGCAGGAGCTGAATAGTATTGTCCGTATACAATGGGCCAGGAACCATACTGATCACGGTTTAAATAAGAAAGCAAGCTTACCGCATCCTCCGGATTGTTTTCATCCATGGGAGTATTTGCCTGGGAGCGGATCACTAATACCAAAAAGGAAGAATAACCGATCAGGATAACTGTTAAACACAGGATCACCGTATTGAGAATGGGTTGACCGTTTTTTTTAGTGTAATGTAACCCGTAAACAATACCACTGATCAATAGAACAGCATAGATAATCGTTCCGCTATTAAAAGGCAGACCGATAGAGTTGACAGCTGTGATTTCAAACCAGGCGGCTAATT
>CAZMRM010000038.1:5928-7550 GCA_964568515.1 uncultured Chitinophaga sp.
ACAATGGTAGGAATGATCCCTCCCTGAATCCCGCCCAATATGCCGATAGCAATTATGGAAGTAATGATGATTCCTTTAGAAGTAATCTGTCCGCATTTTTTAAAATAGTATATGAAAACAATAGCCGGAATAATCAACAGGTTCAGTAAATGTACACCTACTGCCAGGCCAATGAGGTAAGCGATCAGGATGATCCAGCGGTTGGCATGTGGAAGATCCGCTTCCCGTTCCCAACGCAGAATAGCCCAAAAAGTAATCGCAGTAAAAAAACTGGACATGGCATACACTTCTCCTTCCACAGCAGAGAACCAGAAAGAATCACTGAAGGTATAAGCCAATGCACCGATGACACCGGCTCCATATATAGCCAGCATTGTACCGGATGATAATTCACCTTTTTTATCAAAAATTTTACGTGCAAAAGCAGTGATGGTCCAGAATAAAAATAGAATAGTAAAGGCACTGCAAAGAGCAGAGGCTGCATTGATCATCAACCCCACTTTAGCAGTGTTCCCAAAAGCAAACAAACTGAAGAATCGCCCGATCAATAAGAATAACGGTGCTCCCGGAGGATGTCCGACTTCTAGTTTATAAGCACAGGCAATGTATTCTCCGCAATCCCAAAAAGAAGCGGTAGGCTCCATGGTAATTAAATACGTACCTGCTGCGATTAAAAAAACCAACCAACCAATGAGATTGTTTAGCCGTTGATACCTATGAATGCTGATCATTTTTTTATGTTGCTTGTGAATTGTTAATGCTTGCGAATATAGAAGGTATATTAAATACACAGGTGTTAAAAAATATTATAATTGAAACGCAAGGTGTTAAAATATCACAATTGCCTGCACGGTGAAAAAGCAGCTTTGGCTAGAAATAAAAGGCAACCGCCACTATGCTTGCACGTTTACTTCGCTTCAGCTTAGTGGCGATTTGTGGATCATCCGGAAATAATCAATCAATGAAACACCTATTTGTAGTATATCATTCATTAAAGGATACATGAAATATGGTTCTCTGTCAGGGTACCTTTTTAAACTTAACGGTTCCGAAAAGTGTGAGTATTATTGCTTTCTTGTCCCTGGTATCAAATACCAGGGAAGCTCCATCATCAGGATTAATAAACTCATATTCGCCCACAGGAACCAGTTGGTACCGGTAACCACGGTCATTACCGTATAATACCCCTTTTACTATTTCGAATTTGATTTTCCACTTTTTGTCATTATTGGTCATTGGATTAATAACAAGGTATTCACCCTCCAGTAATTTCAAATTCCCGACAGGGATTTTTGTGATTAAGTCATCTGTATTGACACCCAGGTCCTTTAATACTTTTATACCGTTTTCGTTGCCTGGATTTAATTTTACTGACTTCTTATAATTTTCGATCGCCTGGGTTTTATCTCCAAGAACCAAAAGGGCTTCTCCATAACTGTCATAAGCATTCGAAGTCTTTGGGAATGCCTCTGTATTTAGTTTAAATATGGCGGCAGCCTCTTTTGCTTTACCGGAATGCAACAACTCGTATCCTGCCAGATTCATTTCATTCTCATTGAGGGAATAATCCTTGGAATCTTTGATCTGTTTATAATAGGTAAGTGCAGTGGTGATACTATCTT
>CAZMRM010000038.1:7560-15361 GCA_964568515.1 uncultured Chitinophaga sp.
TCTTTTTCTAATACCTCCAACAATGAATAGGCAATGGATTTTTTAGGAAAGTTATAAGGTTTATCATGAATAATTCCATTAATGGCATTCGTTATCTCTTGAAGAGGAGCGCCTCCGGTGTTGTTTAATAAAACAATCAATGACTTTTCCGAAGGGATCCGGGTAATGATAGTGTTAAAACCATTTATTCCGCCTCCATGACTGATCGTTTGTGATTGTTCTTTTGTATTACCTATGGGAATTTCATCAATGAGCCAGCCATAACCATAATAGTTTCTTTCTGTCGAGACATGTTTAGTAAATAACAGGTCCATGTTCTCCTTTTGAAGGAGCTGGTTGGTATATAATGCCTGATCCCATAGATACAAATCTTCAACAGTTGAATACAAAGATCCGGCAGCATAAGGGATAGACATATCCAGAAAAGTTGCATTTAAATAATGCCTTCCATTCTTTTGATAGCCGGTGGCCCTGTTCTTCAAGAGCGTACTATGATGATCATATCCGGTATTTTCCATTTTGAGCGGGGTAAGAATATTATCCTGCAATACCTGCTCGTACGATTTACCGGTTACTTTCTCTATGATGACACCCAATAGAAAATACCCTGAATTACTATAAGTATATTTTTCTCCCGGTTTAAATTGCAGGGCTGAGTCAGCGAAATAATTCACGAATTCAGCCGGACTATAAGGATTACGGCTTTTTTCCTTAAAAAAATTTGGGAACGAAGTATAACTTGGAACTCCTGAGGTATGTGTCAGCAGATGATGAATAGTGATGATATCCCCCGTTGATTTAGGGTAATCCGGAAGATAGGCAGAAATGGGTACCTCTAACTTTAATTTTCCTTGTTGAACCAATTGAAGGATCAGCATGGAAGTAAATTGCTTGGTGATGGAACCCAGCCTGTGTTTTGTTTCGGGTTGATTTGGAATTCCCCATTCCATATTCGCCAATCCAACCCCCTTTTTATAAACGATGTTCCCTTTTTCTGCTACCAGAACAGAACCATTGAATAGTCCATATTCGGCATATGTACTCATCAGTTTATCGATTTTATCAATTTTACTTTGGCCATAAGAGCGGTTAAATATGCTTGTCAGCATAAAAGCTCCAAGTAAAATAGTCGCGGCAATTGTTCTTTTGGATTTGGTCATATCTATTGATTTAATTTCTGCTTTTATTCCTACTCAAACAAGTCACTCTCAAATGCAAACGAATGCTGAATACACGAAAGCGATCAAAAGAGTATCCTGTTAGAAACCGGCCATGCATCGTTTTTCTGGTTTCCAACGACTCGATAAATTCAATCATTGTTTAACTCTTTTCTTTCCATTGATTTATTTTTTCTGTTCAGCATCGGCATTTTGAAACTTTGATTGCCAGGGCATGACATTTACATTACGGTTCCCAAAATTATAGGTGAAGTTAAGAACGATGGATCTGTTGTCCCAGTTATACCGACCGCTTCCGGAAAGATAGTCATAATTTATGGTTGCTTTATAATTACAAAAATTGAAAGGATCCTGTAAACTTAATTTAAGTGTAGCATTTTTCTTGAAAATTTTTGTACTGATGCCAAAATCAATTGCACCCATTGTTCTGTTTGTCAGGAAACCGGATGTTTCACCGGAATTAACCCATGCATTGATTTCAGCAGTAACCAGTTCGGATATGGAAAAACTGTGTTGACAGGATCCTCCCCAGAATAGTTGTTGAATTTTTGTTTTGGCTTCATGAAGTCTGTAATTGTAATCATTCACTCCTCCATAAAATTGTACATTCATCATCCATACTTTATTCACCTGAACGGGAATATATCCTTTAAAGATCACCCAACTTACTTTTCCTTGCACATTTCCGACGGTGGAGCGGGCCAAACTGGAGCCGGGAATAAGAGCGGTGTCGGTTTCCATAAATTCATAAAATTCATTTTTCCGGTTGATGTATGCTAACTCAAAGAAATATTTATCTTTAAAGGTAGCAGATACATTGTATGAATCATTTAAGGCGGCAGTGAGTGTCGGGTTTCCATGCGAGTAGCTCAAAGGAGAATGGAACCGCTTAAATATGTTAAAATTATGGGATTCCGGGCGTCCTATTCTTCTGCTGTAACCGACGGACATTGCATAAGAATCGAACTTTCTGTTAAGGGAAAAAGAAGGGAATAAATTAATGTAATTTTGATTTGATATTTGCTTTCCCGTTTCATTTGTTCCTGATGTATAAGTATGTTCAGCTCTTAATCCCAATTCAAGGTTCATTTTGGAACTTAATTCTGTCTTGACAATTGTGTACGCAGCATTTACATTCTCCAGGAAATTAAAAGTGGAATATTTTAACGAATCGATATCCACAAAATCGCTGAAAAAATCAGTTCTTATAAAAGTAACCCTGCTTCTATAACCAACTTCCACTTTTATTTTTTTTGCTAGTTGTTTTTCAAAACTCGACCTCAGTATATAGCTATCCGGATGTGAAAGAGTGGCTATGCTGTAAAATGATTGTTGATTCGTATTGGTTGAAAATCTGTTTACAGCAAAGCTGTTTTTAAAATCAAGACTGTTTAGCATAACATCAAAATCGATTAACAACTCTGTGCCCGTTGTGTCAAAAATATGTTTTATGTGTGCATTCATAAAGGAATGTACCGCATCATCCGATCTTCTTTTATCTGTAATGATGTTATACAAATTGAAGTCTTCTCCGTTATCAATTTTTTGTTCCTGGCGGCTCTTTTTATTTCCGTTAAACAGGGAGCCCGATACCGAAATTCCGAATGTAGTGTTTTTAAACAAATAAAAATCAAGATTTAATCTGCCGGAGAGGTAATGATTTTGGCCTTTATCCAATTCTGTATAGTGTTGTTTTTCAAATACGGATTTGGTATTGTCCAAAAAGGATCTGTATTCCTCTGACCAGAGAAAATCAGTGCCGCGGTTGTGATTAAGGTTTAAATAAGCTGTAAATTTTTTTCTCCGGAGATTAACAGAAAATCCTTCATTGTATTTGGGATACGTTCCAAACCGGTCGTAATAGCTATAACCGCCTCCCAGCATAAGTACATAGTTTGTTCCGTATGTCTTGCCCGATTTTGTTTTAAGATTGATGATACCGCTGGTACCCTGTGCATCATATTTTGCAGAAGGATTGGTAATGACTTCCACTTTCTCAAATTCATCACTTTTCATGGATTTAAGCATATTGGCAAGTTCCTCGCCGGAAAGATTTGTCGGGCGTCCGTCGATCATGATCAAAACCCCTGTTTTGCCTGCAATTTGTACAGCCTGCGTTTGCGAATTAACACTTACTCCGGGAACCTTCGTTAATAATTCCAATGCATTTAATCCGGCGGTGATTGGACTAACGGACAGATCCATCACCATTTTATCACCATTGAATTCAATTAACTTTTTTGTTTCCACAACGCTTACCTCTTTCAGCAGTTTAGCATCTGCTGTCAATACGATGATGCCAAGATCAACATCTTTGTTATTCAATGTTATATTTTTATAGTATGGAACACTCCCCATACTTTTTATAGATAAAAGATAACTGCCCGCAGTTTTTTCAGCAACATTAAATTTACCATCTTCATCCGTAACTCCTCCGTTTATAAAAACGGAATCACCGGGATTCAGAACCAGAACAGAAATATAGGGTTGTGGTTCATTAGCTGCATTGAGTACCCTGCCTGAGATCTTGTTTTGTGCAAAAACAGAAACAGATATAAAAAAGCAACTGAAGAATAAGAGATTGGTTTTTTGCATGGCATTTAATTTTAAATCAGCTAATGTACAGTTGCATTTTGTACTATCCTGATAACAGTTTCATATTAACTCCCAAAGAAACGATATATCAAAAATTGTTGTCTTCATTACCATAACTATTTAGTTAACGGTAGACTTTTTAAAGTTTACGGTAAAAACAGGCACCGGAGAAACAAATAGTTGTTTCCCAATAAGATTATTTTCACATTCATCCGGGTCATATTTGTACTAATAAGCATAACACAAACCGGTAACAACTTATAGAAGTAAGATGGAAGTTGAAGGATGGGTTTCTGCCTGTAGCCACTTTATTTTAACTTAGATCGATCCTACTCTCTACAGTTATCTCATTCAGAAAAAACTCGTCATGACACACCACCAGTAATGTTCCCTTATACCTGTTGATCGCGTGTGTTAAAAGTTCTATATTCTGGATATCGAGGTTATTGGTGGGCTCATCCAGTATAATCAGATCAGGGGCTTGCCGGCTAACTGCCAGGCAACAAAGCAACAAACGCATTTTTTCACCGCCGCTGAGCAGGATACATATTTTCTCCCAATCTTCCTTTGTAAATAAAAAACGATGGAGGCGGATCTTCACTTCATGTTCAGGTAAGTTACCGGTATTAAATGTTTGTACCTGTTCATAAATACTCAGCTGATTATTAATTAAAGAATATTCCTGATCGAAATAAATGGCCTTGAATTCACTCCTTTCTATTTTCCCTTGGAGTGGTTGCAATTCGTTTAAAATCAATTTTATCAATGTTGTTTTACCGGAACCGTTTGATCCTTTGAGTGCAATGCGTTCGCCGCTGTTGATCTGGAAGTTCATAGGTTTCTTCCACAGTAACCGGTCACTATATGCAAAATTGATGTTTCGGGCCTCGATCAATTTTTTTCCTGTGTGAAGTGAAGAGTTTTCAAAATCTATTTTGATTTTGTCCTGGTCTGGTAATGTATGACGTAACTGTGTTAATGTATGTGAAATGCTTTGCACTTTTTCGTCGTGTATGCTTTTTAAACGGGAAGTGCTTTTTTCTGCATTATCTTTAAGGGTTTTCATCGAAATGGTGGGGAGCCCGGCTTTTTCCTGCTTCTTTTTGCCACGTGCATCTAATTTCTGTTTTCGTTTCAGGGTTTCCTTTTCCACCTCTTTTGCTTTGCGCAACGCTTTTTCTTTATCTTTTAGCTCCTGGTTCAATGCAGCATCTTCCGATTTTTTTTGCTGAACATAAAAATCGTAATTACCGCCATAGGTGATGATGCCTTTTTCATTCAATACATAAACGGCATGCAGCAAGTTTAATAAATTCCTGTCGTGACTTACTATTATCAGTGTATCTGTTGTTGTCGATATGTAATCGTACAAGATGTTTCTGCTGAGAAGGTCCAAATGGTTACTGGGTTCATCCAGCAAAACGATTTCCGGTTGATGAATACGGATACCGGCCAGAAACACTTTTGTTTTTTGTCCGCCACTGAGTGTTTCCATTTTCTGATTCAGCTCCAGGTCCTGAAGCAGCCAATGTGAAAATGCCTCCCTGCAGCGTTCTTCTATTTGCCAGTCATCATCCAATACGGATAGATATTGTTCTGTTGCATTTCCATTTAAAATTTCCTGCAATGCATTTAGTTTGTCATCAATGCCAAGGGCCTGTGAAACGGTAAGATCATTGAATTGTCCAACAATCTGTGGTACATAATAAGGCCTGTGAGTGTTTCTTAATATGCCGGATGAAAGAGGTAAGATTCCCGCAAGTATTTTTAACAGCGTTGATTTTCCAGCACCATTGTTGCCGATCAGGGCAATTTTAGCGTGCTTATTAATACGAAGATACAGATCCCTGAATAATATGTCTTTAGTGGAGTGAGTATAGTTACCCCCTTGTAGTGTCAGCATGGTTACTTTTTTTAGAGTGAATAATTGCAAAGGCCGTATATCTGGCCTGCTTTATTGTCCTGAAAAAAAAGTGTGTCTACATGTCGGGTGTGTTATAAGAGTGACAAAGATAAGGAAAAAACAGATTAATTCAGTTTTTCAAGTTCGGTTTTGAGTGTTGCTAAGGTTGTTTCCTTGTAAACAAGGTTATCCAATTTTTTTTCTGTAATTATTAAATCCTGAAATGCAGTTTTAAAGGCATTGCCATCATTGTTAATAGCAACAATGGTAACGCGTTCCCCAACCGGGACCTTGGAAAAAACATACTGACCATCGATAAATTTTGATTGAAGTACGCCATTCAGATCTTTAAATACCATTTTGATTTTGGTATTTTCATTTACAGGCGATTGCACGATGAAATCAATTGTCTTTTCAGATTCCGGGAAGCGGTCACAATTTATCCAGCCTAATTGAGCAACACTGAAAATATAGTACTCGAGCTCCGCATCATTTATCGTTTTAATGGGGCGTTTTTCAAAATGCGCATATTTTTTATCAAACGATTTAAGGTATTCTTTCCTTGATTTATATAAAGGAATAATGTTTCCACCTTGAATAAAGAGAAGTCCGCTTCTTTCAATGATTTCACCTTTTTTATTTTTTCCAGGTTCCAATTGCGGCAGGTTCTTTAAGAATGTAATTATTTCCTTTTTTGTGGCTGAAGAAACAGTTGAATTGACTTGAGGATTTTTCACAAATCCTTCCTTTGAAATATCCATTTCACACTCGATCCCATAGTCATTCCATGAGGATAAAGTGTAGTACCCGGATTTATTCAGATTGGATTCAATTTCTTTTTTTGTCTTTTTTGAGAAGTTATATGCGTTTAAATATAAATCAAGCGGATTCCAGTAGTAGCCGGTATCTATCTTGTTTTTAGGGATAAATTTATATTCTGTAGAGTCGTCAGATGAAGGATCGTACCAGGCGTATGAACCAATCTTAAGTGTTTTTTTAACAAGGTTTACTGTGTCAATGTTCCAATTTTTTGCGGAAGAATCGGTTGCACTTTTGTCTGCAAAAAACAAATCCATTTTTTTATAACCGTCTTTGGGTTTTGGAAAATGCACCACTATTCGTTTATCATTTTTTATTGCTACAATCTGACCTTTTGAAGTAGCAGTAATCCGAAGCATTCCACCTGTCTCCAGCAATTTCCCGTTTGATTCGGTTGATAAATCTGCAAGTGTAATATCGGATTTTTTATAAAATTCTTTTAATTCAATTTTAATTGAATCTGTTACCGGGCTGTTATCTGTATATTGAAATGTTTCCTTTTCTATGAACAATCGGGTCCCTTGCTCTCCAAAAAGTGTGGTATCGGATGTTGCGTCAATTGTAAATTCAATGGTAGGAAAATTAATTTTCTCAGCAATACTTTCTTGGTACATAGCAGATTTATCTGATCCACAACCGGTAATAATAACGATAAGAGGCCCGGAAAATAATATTGTTTTAATTGTTTGTTTTTTTAGCATTTTCGAAGATAGAAGGATTTTGATCATGAGTTTATTGAAAAAAGATACTGTTTTCTGATTAATGCGCCAAAAAAATCAGATAAATAAAAAAGGATCACTGGAAAGAGTGATCCTTTTGTGGTAAAAAACGAAACGGATTTTATTTATTTTTCTGTATATGCCGCTTTCACATGAGTTCGGGATGTTTTCCAAACAACAGGTTGTTCCCTTATTTCCAACCGCCACCGAGTGCCTGGTAAATATTTACCATGGCATTCATTTGTTGCTTTTTGGTTTCAATCAATTCGAATTTCGATTCCAATGCATCCCGTTGTGTTAGCAATACTTCCATATAATCTGCTCTGGATGACTTGAACAGATCATTTGAAATGGCAATGGATTGGGTGAGTGTTTCCGATTGCCTGGATTTCAGGTCGTAACTTTTTTCCAGGTTATTGATCTTGGCTAACTGGTTGATCACTTCAAAATAAGCATTCAATACAGTACGCTCGTAATTGTAAACAGCCTGTATTTGTTTTGCGCTGGCATTGTAATATGTTGCCTTTATGGAATTACGGTTGATCAAAGGTGCCATTAAATCGCCTGCGAGAGAATACAGCAACGAT
>CAZMRM010000039.1:0-15256 GCA_964568515.1 uncultured Chitinophaga sp.
CATGCAATAGACAACTGTTGTAAATCATTTTTAATTTTTTCGAGATCGCCATAAAATAATTTTTCATTTATTTCATTTACGATAATGATCGTTAAACCTGTTGCAATCATCGAAAAAACAGTTGCTTTTTTCAAAAAGCTGCGTTGTACACGATCTTTGCTTTTAAAAAAAGAAACCCCTGTACCTATTACTGCAAAAAGCATACAGGGTACAAAATAATATACCTGATCCGTAATACTGAAATAAGATTGCCAGCAGCTCAGGGCTTCAAAGGAATTTACAAGCTGATTGGGGATCAAAACAATTTCTTCATACAGGTTTCCAAAAAACCAGTAGGCCATAAAAAATAAATTGAGCAATAAAAGGTTATCAATTGTTTTTTCTTTCATAGCAATTAAACACGTTGCTTAAAAATTTATCACTAAAATAAAGCTATTTTTTCCTTTACATTTACTAGCCATTAATTATTGTTTATGACAAAAACACTACTCCTTTTTTAGTCCTATTCGCTTTTAAATAAGTAGCGCTCGAATAAAGCCGTACCTTTCAAATACACCTGCCAAAAGATATACAATGGAGAAAAACTTGTGAAGCAATGGTTTTGAGGTATCGGATGTCGTTAGTCGAAAGTGGTACTCATAGTATCTCTGGCATGTGCACCTAAAGTAATTTTAATTTTGTTGGGAAGACCGTGGGCATTTAATAAGAGTGCCCGTGCTGTTTTTCCTTCTTCTCCAAGTGACTGCGGCACATACTCTTTGTTTCTCTTTTTCAAATTACTCAGTGGTATCCGAAGGTTAAGATCGGAATGCCCTTTAAAACTATAGATTCCATCAATATAAATATTTACGACATTGGAAGCAACCTCCAGATTTTGAATGTTCATTTCCGTACCTTTTATTTTAAATGTCTGGTTGATCTCTGAAAAAGTAATGTCTTTAAAATCGCGGTTCCTAAAATAATTGGCAATGTTTTGAAATGGTTCAAAATTCAGTAAATGCCCATCTTGCAATTTTAGTTTTACTTCTCCTTCCAGGTCAGGTGCTTGTAATTGAAATTTTTCATTTAAACGAGCCTTCATATTTGCTGTCAACGAAATGGTTCCTAATAATTTTTCACTACTGATAGTTTTTTGTCCAAAATTTTCGAACTGTTCAAACATGGTTCTTACCTCCATGTTTTTGATATTCAGATTTGCCTGTAAATTGGTAAAATTATGCAATTTGCCTGTGGCTGTTAATGTACCGTTGCAAGCTTTCATATTTAATTTTGTAATTTCAATGGTTTTGTTGGTGTAATTGATCTCTGCATACGCATCTGTTGCTACTAAATTTCGAATGATCAATTTTTTTGCTTTCATTCCTATTGCAAAAGAAAAAGCACCATCCATTGCATCTTTTACTTCTTGTTTGGTAACTTTCGTTTCTGATTTTTCTTCACTATTAAAGGATTTCGCAATCATAGGCGTTAGGTCCATCATATTTGTAAATGCCTGAACTGTTGCATGAAAACCATTTTTTTGTCCAAATGCATAAGGAACAAAATCTGTTGCACTGCCATCAATTACAAAATTACCACCTACCGTTTCTAGTTGAATCCCTTTAAAACTAATGTCTTTATTAAAACCTTCTGCTTTACCATTAATGATGTAAGCCGGTTGATTGACCGCAGTTTGATAACTGAATTTTTTAAACTGTACTTTTAACAGGAGTTGTTGCGGTGCATCCAAAAACTGCTCATTATTTAAATGTTTCACATCTCCTTTATAATCTACATTTGCAGTACATAAGCCGCTCAGTATAAAATCTGTTCCCGGTTTAAATTTGATTTTCGATCCTTCAATAACTAAATCCGCTTTGATTTTTATAGTTGGATCTTTTAAATCATTGATAGCAACAGAAGCCTTGAAAGGAAAATCGTAAACAGTTCCTTTAATTTCATTGAAAACCACAGCACCATTGCTTAAATCAGCCGTTGCCCCCTTGTCACCCATCGAGCGAAGATATCCTTTAAAGCTTACCTGTTTATAGGGTATTTTTGTATTTCCGATCAGAATGTTATTATTCGTTCCGCTCATGGTAACATATAATTCGGGATCTGCACTTTTACCTATGGGCGCAATAATGATGGCATTAACAGATACCGGGTTTGTAACGGATATTTTAGAAAGTGTATGACGTATTTTATTGTTCATCAGCCTTACGCCCTTTTCATAGCTGGTATTTGAAGCATTTATTTTTAAAGTGATCTGTTTTTCATCCTCTTTCAAATTAACAAAGGAAAAGAGGGAATATTTTTCCTCATCTATGATGACATAAGAAGATTCGTCAACAAAAAAAGACTGGTAGGCAGGATAGATAATTGTGTTTAAAAAGAGCGCAGCTTCTGCATTTTTCAGGAAAGGCCCCTTTGATGGCTTAAACAGCAATTCTTCAATTTTGATGTTCCCTGTTATCATTGTTCTCACCACTTTGTTCTCAGTACTTAAACGAATGACATTCCGTCTAAACAAAATTCCAATATGTTTGTCCTTTTCCTCATTTTTAAAATCCAATTTCAGATCTGTCAGATTGATTTTATGAAGATCAAAGTTTACCGAAGAAGTACTTTTAGTAGTATCTGCAGGCTTTTTAAATTTAAAGTTAGTGGTTCCGTTCTTATCTTTTACCAAAGCAATTGTTCCATGTTCCAATGAAATAGAATTTACAACAAACTTTTTGTTTAAAAGCTTTAACAGGTTAAACGAAACTGAAATTGCCTGTGCTTGAAAAATTTTAGGAGCAGTTTTCTCGGATAGCTCACTGAATGCAATAACATTTTCCGCTTCTATTGTAGCATTCGGCCAATTTTCAAATAAAGATACACGCGTATCGCTTATTTTTATATTCAGGCCATATGTTTCTTTTGCCTGGATCATCAATAGATCTGTCAACTCTTTTTTATAGAAGGTAATGGCCAGAAAAGCCACCAGTAACGGGATAATTAAAATAAGAGAAAGAGATAAAATGATCCATTTAAGGAATTTTCTTTTTTTCATAAACGGGACTGCAAATCTGAGATGACAATTCAAAATAAACGAAAAATCGCGCCAGTTATTTTTAAAAAAGTCCGAACTATAATGCCTCTACTAATTTTTCAAGTTTTACTCCACGTGAACCTTTAACCAATATGGTCGCATTTTTTACAGGAAATTGCCGAAGATAGTCCAATGCTTCTTCACTTGTTTTAAACAGGTTTACAAACGGGGCCTGCGCAGCTTTCATAAAATGTGGTCCTACCAGAATACCTTGCAGGATATTCTTTTGCTTTAAAAGTTCTAAAATTTGTTCGTGCTCCTTTTCACTGTCTTCACCAAGTTCCAGCATATCCCCCAGAATGACAAATTTTTCAGAATGGCTCATTTGTGCAAAATTTTCGATCGCAGCATTCATACTGGATGGATTTGCATTATAGGCATCCAGCAACACCAGATTATTTTTTGTTTGAAACACCTGTGAACGGTTGTTAGATGGTACGTATCCCTCCAAGCCCGTTTTTATTTGTTGCTCAGGTATATTAAAATAGTTCCCTATGCAGGCGGCAGCTAAAATATTTTCAAAATTATATTTTCCGATAAGAGAGGTTACTATTGTTTGTTTTGATTCGAGCGGCTGTGTATCGGTATTCGATTTACATTTCAGCTTTACAAAAGGATTACATTCTGTCAATAAACCAATGTAAGAAGCCTGTGGATCTGTACCAAAAGTAATACGATCCGAATTTTCTGAAAGTTCCATCAATAGATCATTGTTGGCATTTACAAATAATTTTCCCTTTTGTTGTTTTAAATAAGTGTACAATTCATTTTTTGCTTTAATAACGCCTTCTGGTCCTCCGAAACCTTCCAGGTGCGCTTTACCGATATTTGTTATCATTCCAAAAGCAGGTTCTGCAATATTACAAAGCATAGCGATCTCTCCCTGATGATTGGCTCCCATTTCAATGATGGCTATTTCATGCTCTTTCGTAATGTTTAATAGTGTTAAAGGAACTCCTATATGATTATTTAAATTTCCTTTTGTAGCCAGCACCTTGTATTTTTCGCTCAAAACCGCATTAACTAATTCTTTTGAAGTTGTTTTGCCATTTGTTCCGGTAATTGCGAGAACAGGTATCCGCCATTGCTTACGATGATGATTGGCTAACTGCTGGAGGGTTGTTAAAACATCTTTCACTAAAAAGTAGCGATCATCTTTTTTATAGGAAGGTTCATCAATAACAGCTATGGCACATCCATCATTTAATGCTTTTTCCGCAAATTGGTTGGCATTAAAATTTTCTCCTTTCAAAGCAAAGAAAATAGCGTTTTTTCTAATTTCTCTTGTATCTGTGCAGATGAAAGGAAATTTCAAAAAATAATTATAAAGTTCCTGCATACGTATAGTTATTTTAATGCGTAAGGAATAAGACAAACCGGTATGGGATCTATTTTGTGCCGGTTCGCAGCGTGTCGTTGCTGATAAATTTCCATGACTTCTTTTTGTCTCGGAGTCAATATAGAAGGATCGCCTTTATCAGCAATAAAATTCATTATCCATTCCAATTCCTTATAGGTGGCACCAATCTGCTCTTCATCATTTCTTCCATCTGCAAATAAACCATCTGTAGGAGCGGCATCCCGGATAGAAGAAACGATTCCTAATTCTTCGGCCAGCGCATACACTTCGGATTTCATCAGATCTGCAATAGGACTCAAATCTACTCCTCCATCTCCGTATTTTGTAAAAAAACCAATTCCGAAATCTTCAATTTTATTTCCTGTACCCGCAACAAGCAGTTTATGATGTGACGCAAATGCATATAACGTGGTCATTCGCAGGCGTGCTCTCGTATTGGCCATGGTAAGTCCATCCTGTATTTCCTCAGGCAATGCATCAGAAATGGATTCAAAAGCATGGGTCAGAGTAATTTCAAAAGAAGTCACATTTTTATGTTTGTTTTTCAGCCAATGAATATGTTGTTGTCCCCGGTCATATTCATGCTTATGTTGATGTATGGGCATATTTAAACAGATTACATTTTTTTCTGTTAATGCACATAATGCGGATGTAACTGCCGAATCTATACCCCCTGAAATGCCTATTACAAATCCGTTTGTATGGCTTTTTTCGCTATAGGTTCTTAACCAATTAACAATGTGTTCTATGACAGCCTTATTCTTCATTCGGTTATTTATATAAAAAATCCTGACTCCCTATATGAAGTCAGGATTTTGATACTGTACTTATATTTTAAAATAAAAAACCAACAGATAGCACTAAAGAATTTTCTTTGATCGTTTGTTCCAGATTATCTACGGTATACTCATGAGATGTAATAGGATTGTCAGGATCATAGTTACCGTAGTTAAATCTTTTTTGCAGGTATTTGGAATTCTTTCTCAATGCATTGGTAAAGCCCAAATTAAAATTCATGCCGAGTAAAAGAGAAGTGGTACCTGCCAGGTTCCATTCTGTTCCCAATCCGAAGTTTAACGCCGCTGTATAAATACTTACATCCTTCGAGATCATTAAATTATTTTTCATTTCTGAAGAACCTGCATGTGCCGCATCCAAAACGATCACCTCATCATTGGATCTCCCTTTCCACCGGAAATAAGAACTTAAACCAAATTCTCCATAATATACCATATTACCGATTTCTCTTGTTTTCAGCTTCAGTAATAGTGGAACGCTAATATAGGTTGCTTTGTATTTTCGTTTATTTAGCTGATACAGGGTATGCGAGCCAACGTTTGCAGCAGTCACATCTTGACTTTCAACAATATCATCTGCATTTTTGTCAAAATAGTAACGAATAGTTGTTCCTCCCGGCGATGCATGTCCGCCATTATTATATTTTAATTTTCCACCGCCGGTTACGATATTAATACCTGTCTGAAGGGCCGCAACCTTTGCAAGACGAAATTCCATTATAAGACCACCGCCAAACTTTGGTGATATACCATCGGATTGAATAATTTTACTTTCTGTGGAATACCACTTTAAAGAAGGAAGTATTACTAAACCAAAGCGAAAGTTTTTAAGTTCGTTCTCCTGGTTCTCTATAGCAGTACCCGTTGTTTCAGTAGTTTTCTTTACTACCTTCACTTCCTTTGTTTCTTTACTTTCCGGAGTTTGGGCATTTACTGATGTTGTTAACAACATCAATGCAGCAATTATAAAAATGTTCTTCATATTTTTCATATTTTTGACTATTCAATAGCCTTTTCCCTGCTATTGATGCAAAACTAGCATAATTTTCAACATGAAGAATTTCCTTTTATTTGTTTTTTCAACTATCATTTTGTTCATATCCTGTAATGAGAACAATCCATTGAAAGTAGATGTATCACATGTGGACGTTCCGCAATTAACCATCAAAAGACTTGATCAGGATTTGTTTACTATGGATACTACGAATGTTGAAGCAGCTACAAAAATTTTACAGACAAAGTATGGAACATTTTACTCTGTTTTTGTAACCGGAATTTTAAACAATGGGGAAATTCGTGATTCGGGATATGTGAAAAGGATAAAAGAATTCATCGGTGAAAGGGATATGCGAAAAGCATATGATGATTGCCAGAAAAAATATCCTGATTTAAACAGACTCTCCTCTGAATTCAATGATGCATTCCAACATTTTAAGTATCATTTTCCAAAACGAAAATTACCGCAAGTAATTACCATGATGTCTGGTTTTAATTATGCGGTTTATCCCCTTGATACTCTACTTGCCGTTGGACTCGAAATGTATCTTGGGAATGATAACGATTTCTATAAGATGTTAGGGTTTCCCCGCTACCGAACTTTGTTTATGGACAAGAACAATATTCTTCCGGATGTGGTTCAAGGATGGATGATCGATGAGTTCCCCTACATGATGAATAAAGAAGATTTTTTAAGCCAGATCATTTATATGGGTAAAATTCTTTTCTTAACGGATGCATTAATTCCGGATGTAGCGGATACATTAAAATTACGATATACACCCTCCCAGCTGGAATATTGTATACAAAACGAATTCAATATATGGAGTTACTTTGCTGCTCAAAAAATAGTTTACACGACCGATCAGGCAGAGATCATGAAATTTACCAGTGAAGGCCCTTTCACTGCTGCTTTAAACAAACAATCGCCTTCCCGTATCGGATACTGGATAGGCTGGCGAATTGTAAAACAATACATGCAAACCAACTCTAAAGTAACCCTGGAAGAATTGATGAACGAAACGGATGCCCAACAAATTTTATCCAAATCAAAATATAAACCCCGGAAATAAAATAGGAATTAAAATCTAAACTTATAACATAATGAAACAGTCTGAAATTAAATTTACTGTTACCCTTGACGAGAATAACTTGCCGGAAAAAATTGACTGGACCGCTACCGATGGTGGAGAAAAAAGTACGAGCAAGTCGGTAATGATTGCTTTATGGGACGCAAACGAAAACAATACATTACGAATTGATCTGTGGACAAAGGATATGATGGTGGATGAAATGAAACAGTTCTATCATCAGTGTTTGTTATCAATGGCTGATACATTTGATCGGGCTACAGGTGAAACAGAATCTGCAAAAGATTTAAGAAGATTTGCCCAAAGTTTTGCCGAAAAGCTGGATTTGATTTCGAGAAATACATGATCTTGTGGAAATAAGTCAGTGATCATGTATGGAACACATGATCACTGACTTTTATTTATTGCTTGTATGTGAGGTTTGATTCTGCTATAAAATCCAGCAATTCTTTTCTTCCTTCTTTTTTTTCGGCAGAGGTATAAAAACAATGCGGTATCTCTTCCCAGAATTTTTGCATCTCCTCTTCATACATTTTTATATTATCTGCAAATTGCTTTTTGGATAATTTATCCTTTTTAGTAAAAACCATTACAAAGGGGATCCCTTTTTCCCCCAACCAATTCATAAACTCTATGTCTATTTTCTGAGGTGTTAAACGAGAATCCAGCAGAACCATCATACACATTAAATTTTCTCTTTTCAGAATGTATTGCTTTATAAAAACTTCCCATTTTTCACGGCTATCTCTTGATACCTTTGCATAACCGTATCCCGGAAGATCGACAAGATACCAGGACTCATTAATTATGAAATGGTTGATGAGCTGGGTTTTACCCGGTTTTCCTGATGTTTTAGCCAGATCCTTTTTGGCAACCAGCATATTGATGAGTGATGACTTTCCTACATTGGAACGGCCGATAAATGCATACTCCGGCATTAACGGTTTGGGGCATTTGCTGACCTCCGTATTGCTAATCACAAAATTGGCTGATTTTATATCCATCGTAACGCTGTTCACTTAATTAATGCGTACAGGATGATATGTTGAAATGTGCCGTTCTTTCTTCTTATCATATATATCCCCGAATTTAACAAGGATCCCTGTTTCTTCCACTTCTCCAAAATGAGTATTGCTCGCTGTTCCAAAGGTCTTCATGGTAGCAGAAAGGTTCATGTATGCATTCACAAGCGGAGGTATATGCTCTCCCAATGCACGCACATTTTTATTCAATAATAAATGCCCTTCTTTATACGACAAACCTTTTAATGATTCTAAAAAAGCAGAAACATTTGTTTTTATTGACAGAGGTTGTATAGGAACGACTAAGTTTTCTTTATCCGGAAAGTAATAATTCATAAAAGATAAAATCATATCACGTGCTGTTACATTGAAATCCAAATACATGGTTACTTTTCCAAAAAAGTATTCGAGATCCGGATTATCAACTGCAATTGCTCCTAATCCATCCCAAAGATTATCCAACGAAAATAATCCTTTCCGGTCATCCACGGTTGGCTGATATTTGGGCTGAACAAAAGATCTTCCCAGTTCAATAGTATAAGGGAGGTATTC
This sequence comes from uncultured Chitinophaga sp., assembly GCA_964568515.1. Classification (GTDB taxonomy): domain Bacteria; phylum Bacteroidota; class Bacteroidia; order 2-12-FULL-35-15; family 2-12-FULL-35-15; genus 2-12-FULL-35-15. The sequence continues at coordinate 8,895 of CAZMRM010000039.1, forward strand.
TTTTATAAATCTTTCAGAGAAGTGGAACAGTTCTGTTGTCGCCAATTGAACCACACCCTTATTAATAGGTGCATCTTTGCATTTAATAAATCGATAACCGCCAATTATATCTTTTTCCTTTGGATTCCATACGATGAGTTGTTTGTATGGGGCTATCTTGTCGACATCGTATTCATCGATATCAATGTCTTTTCCAGTTCCTCCACCAGCTGTCCTAAATGTTAACTCTCTTAACCGGCCTATTTCCCTCATCACATTTGGTGAATCATGATGTGTAACAATATAGATCTCATTGTTACCATTATTGGTATTCCTTACAAATTTTCTTTTTGTAAGTTCGGCTTCTAACAACTTTATTTCAACTGGTTCAATTATAGTTTGCATCGTATTCATACAATTTATTTTGAAACAATAGTATTCTTGATTGTAGGTAACATCTTTGCCCGGTCATTGGTCCGTAAAGCATAGGTATGCTGCTTTACCTTTTCAGACCAGTATTCTGCAGGCTTATCTTTAGTAAAAACTTCCCATGATATAGGCTCTCCAAAAATAAAAGTAAGCGTTTTTCCTTTTTGTTTATACATTTCATCCACAAGATAAAACATTTCAACATTTGCTTTAATACCAATCTTTTTTCTCCAGTAAGCAAGGTTATAAAAAAAAATTGAATTATGCCCGTCTATAAAAACAGGCACAACATTTTTTTTATATTGTATTGCTTTTGTTACAAAGCTCTTTTTCCAGACTAGATCTTCTATTCCCTTTCCTGATTGTTTTCGGGAGACCAATCCTGCGGGAAAAAGGAGTAAACATTCGGAAGAAGCATATATTTCCTCAAAACGTTGTACATATTCCGGTGAATTACGTCCTAATTTATTGACCGGCACAAAGATGGGATCAAAATTTTTTATTGCCATCAGGATATCATTCACAAAAAATTTAATGTCCTTTCTATACTCTCCGGCAACATCCATAAAGGCAATACCATCTAAGCCGCCAAGCGGATGATTTGCTGTCATAATTACTCCTCCTTCTCCTGGAATATTCTCTGCACCGATCACTTGAGTTTTAACTCCAAACTCTTCCATTGCTGCATCCACAAAAGAATGCCCGTGGCGATCCCTGTAACGCCAAATAGCATTGTTCAGCTCATTTTGATGTACAGTACGTTTTATATAGTTCAACACAAACTTTGGAAGGAGTTTAGATAAAGTTGGATTCTTAGTTCCAATGACTTTTTCTACATCAATAAATTTTTCTGAATCTGGAATACTGTGAACAGACGTTTTACTCATAAACTAGTGTGAATAATTAGAAAGGTACAAAATTACTAATTTTATACGGACCATTGAGGAACTTTCAAATGTCCTTGCCATATTGAAATAGCATTAAAAACCCATCCTTTGTTTCTTATTTTTATGCCCTGCGGAAACACTTCTTGATTAAATTGTTTCTTTAATAATTGTAATATCCACTATTTCAAATATTTAATTAATATGATTTTGGAAACATCCATGTAAACTTTACCGTAAAAACGCATCAGACACATTATTTAAGAATGAATTTCAGCTCTCTAACAAATGAAACAATTCTATTCTATATTCTGCCAAAAAAGCCTTTTTCTATATTCTTTGGGATTGTTGTTGTCATTTCAGATGATTGCTCAAACAAACAATCCCCCTACGCAGGAAGAGGTCGAGGAAAAATTGAATACCATTGCCCGAATGGAATGGGAAACCCCTTTAGGAAAAATTGATCCGCTTAGTAAAATGATGGTTACCGGACCTGAACAGGATTGTTCGGGAGCCATTCCTGTTTGTGCACAAACCTATACACAAAACACTTCCTATACTGGGGTTGGAACGATTGACGAAGTAAAAAATTGTTGTTTAAAAAGCGGTGAAAAAAATTCTGTCTGGTATATTTTTACGACCCAAACAGCCGGAAATTTTGGCTTTACAATTAATACGGTAAAAGATTATGATTATGCCATATATGACATTACAACCATGGGATGCGCAGGTATTCCAACAGCTACTCCTGATGTGTGTAATTATTCCGGGGCAAAAGGTCAAACCGGTATGACAGCCTCCGGAAGTGGATTTTCACAACCAGCCTCCGGTGTACCCTTTTGTAGTCTACTCCCCGTTGCTGCAGGCAGAACTTACGTACTCATCATCAGTAATTATACAGGGGATGCAACAGGTTACACATTGACCTTTACAACCGGTCCAGGTTATACCTCCATTACGGATATGGTTGCACCCACTATTAGTCCACCAAATACTGTTACCAACAATTGTAACAACACCCTTACAGTTACTTTATCAGAACCTGTAAGGTGCAGCACCATTGCTTCAAATGGCAGTGATTTCACGTTATCCGATGGTGGTACAATTAATTCAGCCACCGGCATTGGTTGCAATAGTGGTGATTTGACCAGTCAGATATTGATTGCCTATACTGCACCAACTTCAAGAACTTATACATTGGGTATTAAAACCGGAGGTGATGGAAATACTATTATTGACAAATGCGGTAATTCCATGCTTACAAGTCAAACCACTACTTTCAACCATACAGGAACAATCGGTTTATCAGCAAGTGCAAATACTATTTGTAGCAGTGGAACTGCTGTAACACTCACCGCAACCGGTGCTCCAACGGGTGGAACGTATACATTAAATCCAGGCGGAACGTCCAATACAACCGGAACGTTTACTGTGAATCCCAACATTACAACAGCCTATACGGTTTCCGTAACTTATGGTGGTTGTACCAAAACAGCTACCACCACTGTTACCGTTCTCTCTAATATCGTTGCCGAGATCTATCCTGTTAATCCGACAATCTGCAGTGGTACAACTACTTTAACTGCCTCTTCAACAGTGAATGGAGCTACCTGCACCAATTGTACATACTCATGGGCGCCAGGTGGAGCTACAACACCTTCTATAACCGTTGGTGCAGGAACCTATACTGTAACCGTTTCCAAACCCGGAGCTACCTGTACCGGTTCGACTGTTTCAACAGTTACTACTACTTCCGGTTCCGGATCCAATTGTAACATTATCTACGTATCCCCAGAGGGAACCGGAACCGGTACAATACCAAGCGATCCAACCTCTCTGGAGGAAGCACTTACCGCAGCACAATGCCAGGGAGCAATTATTAAATGCCAGACAGGTGTTTATAATATTTCCAACAAATTAACGATGACCAGCTATACCACACTGGAAGGTGGCTATAACAGTACGTTTACCTCTAAAACAAGCGATATGAGTTCGGGTAATGCAACAACCATTGTACGTGATGAAACACCAGATGGAGGCAGCGGAACAAACATTACAACCATAGAAGTAAGTGCTTCCCAAACAGGTTTCAGGATACAGGACATACGGATTGAAATGCCCTTTAATGCTGCAGGGGCACAACTTACCAATTATGGAATTAAACTGGGAGCAAGTTGTACTTCGTACAATATTGTTCGTTGTTATATTGATGCCGGGGCAGGATCGGATTAGCAGTAGCAAAATTTAACAACATTAACATTTAAGCGTCCTCTCATGATACATAGTTACAATCAATTTAAATCATTAAAGGTATTTATCATTCTGATAATGCTTATTTCAGGGATACATTCCGGAATCGCACAAACGACCTTATTCTCAGAAACGTTTGAAGGAGCGGGTAGTGTCAATACACCTACAACAACTACGGGATATAATGGCTGGAGAAAATATTCCGTTGTAGCCGGTACTTCCTTTTGGAGAATTTCAAACAGCTCCGCAAGGGGTTGTGTACTTTCAGGAAACTGGTCGGCCATGATGTGCAGTGGTGCTTTCTCTTGCCACTACGGTGCCGATGATCCAAGCGGTTATTATTTTACTTCTGCCAACAACATCCTTTATCACGCAGTTACCACAACCGGGTATACCAACATTAAAGTAAATTTCAAATGGGAGGCCGGTGGTGAAAGCGGAGCCGATTATGGTAAAGTGTGCTGGTCTACAAATGGTACTACCTGGAACGATTTATCAGGAACTTATCTTGATCAAACAACCACTCAAACAGTTACAAATCTTGCACTTCCTGCAGGAGCAGAAAATCAGGCCACTTTATACATTGGATGGAGATGGAGAAATAATAACAACTATGTTCCGGAATTTGAACAAGGATTCTCTATCGATGATATTTCTGTAACCGGTGTCGCCACCTGTTCCGGTACTCCTTCTGCTCCTGTTGCAACTGCAGCAGCCAATACGGGTGTAAATTCATTTACAGCAAAATGGAATGCTTCTGCCAATGCAAATGCATATTATCTGGATGTGTCTACATCCAATACATTTTCAAGTTTTGTTTCCGGTTACAATAACCGTTCGGTGGGTAATGTTACTTCTTTTAGTGTAAGCGGTTTAAATACAGGAACTACTTATTATTATCGTGTAAGGGCAAAATGTTCCGGTACCAGTGGAAATTCAAACACTATCAGTACAACAACCACTGCAAATTATTGTAATGCTGGACCAACTTCAGGAACAGGAGACGGAATTACTAATGTGAAATTTAATACGATCAACAACACTTCAGCAATCAATCAACATTATGCTGATTATACAGATATATCCACCTCCGTTAGTGTGGGAGCAACTTACACCTTAACAGTGCGGGTCACAACTTATGGTGGTGGTATGTTACAGGCTACTCAAAAAGCATGGATCGATTGGAACCAGGATGGTAGTTTTAATACAAGCACGGAAGAATATAACTTAGGTACTGCAACCGGTACAAATGTTATAACAAGTCTTTCTCCCAGATCCATTACCGTTCCTCTTACTGCATTATATGGTGATACACGGATGCGTATCATGACAAGACAAGGTTCATCAGCTCCAACTTCCTGTGACAATTTCAACTACGGAGAAGCAGAGGATTATACTATACACGTAGGTGATCCTCCGGGTATGGCTTATGGTATTTATGCTCCGGGGGCTATTACCGGAGTGAGTGATTGCGAAATTTATGCTGAAGGAGGAGCCGGTACAGCAGGGTGTTTGGTTTGCAGCCCATCGGATGCCGGCTATACAAATGTAAATATTTCCGGATATCCGGTGGTTAATGCAACAAATGTTGCATGTACCGGTACAAATATAACACTTAGCACAGCGGCAACTTCACCGGATTGGTCAGGCTCGACTACACCTTTGACAGGAACCGGTGCCTCTAAAACCATACAATATACATCCACCGGAAGAAAGAATGTCAAATTAACTTCTTCTGCGGGCTGTCCTGCAGTTTCTTCAACCACTGCATCACCCGGCATAAACATTCCAGACAATGGATGTAGTGTAAATACCTACGTATACAGTACCATCACTGTTCCGGATTATGGTAGTTGTAAAGTAAATACAGCCAACATGAGCATTAAAATAAATATTACCCATACCAATGATGCTGATTTATTGATCTATCTGAGGGCTCCAAACAATAAATTATTATGCGTATCCACCGGTAATGGTGGTACGGGTGATCATTATACCAACACCGTTTTTTCTGATGGAGCATCCATCAATATTGCATCAGGTTCGGCACCTTTTACCGGAACATACAAACCAGAGGGTTCTACAGGTTCGGCAGGATGTGCAACACCTACATCCGGTGTTACTACTTTTCTTACATTAGGAGGCTCTTCTTATAATCCAACCGGTAACTGGATATTATATGTTCTGGATCAGGCAAGCGGAAGCGTAGGAACATTGGTAAACTGGACACTTACTTTACCTGCTGCAACAGGTGGCGGTACAGCTAGTTATACCTATACAGGTTTTACAAATATGATGATGGCACCACCTTCGGCAGGCAGTATTACTGGTACTCCAAGTGGTTGTCCCGGCAACTATGCATATGCAAGTACTGCTGCAGGTACTCCAGGCTTTACCTATTCCTGGTCTGTGTCGCCAAGTACAGGTACATCCATAACATCACCCACTTCCAGCTCAACAAATATTACTTTCCCGAATACATCTGCTACTTATACTGTTACCTGTAATGAAACTTCCGAATGTTGCGGTGCATTGCCTGCAATAACTTATACAACGACAATTGCAGCTGCTCCTGTTGCACCAACAGTTTCTGCAAGCAGCACTACGCCTTGTATTGGCAGCACAGTCAGGTTAACGGCAACAGCACCGGCCAATGCAAGTTTTGCGTGGTACGATGCCTTAACCGATGGCAACTTATTGGCTACAGGTCCAACATATACCACACCGGCTGTAACAAGTGGCATTGATTCTTTTTATGTTCAGGCTATCAATGCAGCAGGCTGTTCCAACAGTCCAAGAACATTGATAACTACCACGGGT
>CAZMRM010000040.1:0-2996 GCA_964568515.1 uncultured Chitinophaga sp.
CTTCCCAGTGAGTTGTTGCGGAACGGAATTGTTACCGAGGATTTTGCAAAAGCCGGTGTATACTGCCTCCAGGGCATTGCATAATACGTTTTGATCAGGGAAGGATGATCATAAACATAAGCAGCATCAATTGCGGCATCAATAAAAACAGTGTCCGTGTTTCTTCTTCCTTTATTAAGATAAACAAAATCGATGTGCCAATGATCAAAGCTACCACTAACAGTTGCGTAGTTTTTGAACCGGAACTGAAATCCTTTTTGCAAAAATTTAGGGTTGGTGATCGGAATAATGGCAACACTCCATTTTAATGTGTCGGCAAAAATAAGTGATGTTCCTGGTTTTCCCCATATACTTGACCAGAGTGTATCTCCGGGTGCTTTAAACTCCAGTACCAATGAATCTTTCAAAGCCGGAGCATTTCCCCTTCCTTGTGGCTGATAAAAAAAACTTAAGTAAATGGAATCACTGGCAGGGTAATTCAGATCGATCGGTTTAGAAGTCAGATAATCAGCAATTCTGCTGGAAATTTGAGGTGCGGTAAAATCGTAAGGATATCCCTGTTGATTAAGTCCGTCAAATGTTGCAACACCAATAGTCGGTGGAGCATACGGATAGGTACGGTTAACAAACACAAAGCTATCCAGCCAGATGGAAAAATCGGGATAAGGTCCGGGATAAGAAAAATCATCTAAAATTCCAATGACATTATTCAAGGCAATGGTATCTGCGGTAGGTGTCAGAGGTTTTGCTTTGTATTTTAATTCTTCCCATTTTTCTGCAATAACAGGATTGGATTGAAGGGGTACTTGTATAAAGTCCTGTGCAAAAACGGATATGGAGAGGCACAAGCATGAACAAATACCTATAAATTTAGTGGTCGAAATCATTATCTAACTTTTTTTGATCACTGCTGATCCGGAATTTTGTTTTTATTCGTTGTCAGAAACAGATCAACAATGGTACCTGTACCAACTTTTCCCTGATCACATGCAGGTGTTTGTTCATATACTTTTGATTTCAAGGAATCTTTTTTATTATCATACACTACTTCTCCCAGTGTCAGGGAGAGTGCCATTAACCGCAGTTCTGCATCTTTCTTTGTTAAACCATATAAACAGGGGACTTCCACTTCTTCTTTTCCAAAACCTTGTCCTATCACAAGATCCACGGTTGTTCCTTTAGGAATCACTTTTCCGGGATCCACCGGCCGGCCTTTTACCAATTGTTCCAATACACAATTCGAACATTCATCCGGCATATGCGTCACCTTGCCTAATTTTAACCCATAACTGGCCAGCATGGCTGTGGCCTGACGGAGGGAGCGGTCTACCAGCTTTGGCATAATTACACCGGGTGGTAACAGAGAAGTCACATATAAATAAATGATTCTGTTATCTTTTACAAGTGCCTTTGGTTCTGGTTCTTGTCTTACCACCACCCCTTTAGGCGATTTTGGATCATACAAGGAGTCAATAATCTGATAACGAATGTGCTTGTCTGCAACAAATTTATCCAGCTCTGCCAGTTTAATGCCTTTAAAATCCGGAACTGTAACTGTTTCTCCATGCCTTGTAAAGGATGCGAGCCAGGCTAAAACACCCCAACAGATGACGGTCAGAAGGATGACATAAATAACCAGGTTCTTTAAAAATGCTTTGCTCTTAATAAATTGTACAATTCCTTTAAACATAAAATAACGGCTCTGTAAAATGATTACGAATGTACGAATTTTTACCTCAACGCAGAAAGCCGCAGCTAATTGCAAAACCGGTTCATTTAACTATTTTATCACCTAACTCTTTGAAATCCATTCCATCAAAATTTCCGGAACTCATCAACAGCAGATTCTTATGTTGAAAATTAATATGAAGCAACATGTTCAATACTTCTTTGGAATCGGTTACGACCAGGAGATTTTTTCTACCAAATGCTTTTTGTACCTGTTCGGTGGTAATGGGTCTCAGCTTTTTGTGTGCAATGGTATGTGGATTAAAATAAACAATGGCTTCATCGGCCACATCCATGGCTCCTTTGTATTGATCAAGAAATTCCTGATTGAGACTGCTGAAGGTGTGCAGTTCCATACAGGCCACCAATTGGCGATCGGGAAATTGTTTTTTTACGGCTTGTGTTGTTGCTTTTAGTTTAGAAGGAGAATGTGCAAAATCCTTATAAATGGCTGTTACTCGATTCTGTGATACCAGCTCCAATCGTTTGGCAGCTCCTGAAAAAGATTGAATGGATTCATAAAATTGTGCATCCGTGATGCCTATTTCGTTACAAGCAAGTTTAGCAGCATTGATATTCATCAGGTTGTGATCGCCAAAAACCTTTAGAGGAACTTCTTTTCCGGAAGTCAGCCTGGTGATACCATTTTGTATGGTATGCGCCGGAATTCCATACGGTAATTTTTTGATATCCGCTCTTGCCGATGCTGCCACCTGTTTTACTTCTTGATCCAACTCACAATAAATCAGGCTTCCGTTCTGTTCTATGAGTCCGACAAAAATCCGGAACTGTTCCACATACTTATCAAATGTTGGAAATACATTGATGTGATCCCATGCTATACCACTAAGAATGGCGATATTGGGCTTGTATAAATGAAATTTGGGTCTTCTGTCGATCGGAGAGGATAAATATTCATCCCCTTCAATAACAGCAATTTCGGCCTCTGCTGTCAGCTTAACCATGGTATCAAACCCTTGCAGCTGTGCTCCTACCATATAATCACAATCTATCTTCTGATGCTGCAATACATGCAGGATCATGGCAGTAATGGAAGTTTTACCATGACTGCCACCGATCACAATACGTGTTTTATCTTTTGTTTGTTCATAGATGTATTCAGGATAAGAATATATTTTTAATCCGAGTTCCTGTGCTTTTAAAAGTTCAGGATTATCAGCACGGGCATGCATACCTAAAATTACGGCATCCAATTGAGCTGTTATTTTATTCACATTCCAGCCTTCCGATTCGGGTAAAAGCTGATG
>CAZMRM010000040.1:3006-12467 GCA_964568515.1 uncultured Chitinophaga sp.
AGCTGATGAGCAGCAAGCCGGCTTCTGGATGGTTCCAGTATCTCATCATCGGAGCCGGTTACCTTAAATCCTTTTTTGTGCATGGCGATCGCCATGTTGTGCATGGCACTACCACCAATTGCAATAAAATGTACATTCATATGAGCCTTTTTATTCTCTTAACTTAGGATCCAATGCATCTCTTAAACCCTCTCCCAGTAAATTATATACGGTAACAGTAACAAAAATAGCCAAACCCGGAAAAATAACGAGCCACCAGGCCTGAAATTTTTCACGTCCGGAATTGAGTAATGACCCCCATGTTACCAGATCAGGAGGCACACCGATACCTAAAAAGGATAAAGCTGATTCAGTTAAAATAGCAGAAGCAACACCAAATGCGATGGCAACAAATGCCGGTGCCAACGCATTGGGTAACGCATGTTTTATAATAATGCGAAGTTCTTTAAAACCTAGTGCTTTAGCCGATTGAATATAATCCAATGTTGAAATCCGCAAAAACTCTGCACGGGTTAAACGTGCGATGCCGGTCCAGGAAGTTAATCCGATAATGATCATTACATTAATGATCGATTTTTCTTTCGCGATAGCAGATAAGGAAATAATAAGAATGAGCAAGGGCATGGAAATTAAAATTTCGATGACCCTGGAAATAATAGAATCTACGGGTATGTATGTCTGTGTTTTCAGAAAAGGAAATCTCCCGGTCAGTTTTCCCAGCAGAAAAAAAAGGAAGAGAATAAAAGTAAAAATAAAAATGCTGGTGATCAATTGTTTTATCACTTCCATGTTGCTGGTCCCAATTGCATCTTTTAATGAATAGCTTCTTAAAAAAAAGCCATAATAAAAAGCCATGATGAGTCCGAGTACAAGGCTCCAAAACATCCCGCGTGAGCAATGCATTTTTTTGTCTCCAAAATAACCGGCCAAACCTCCCAATATGATCCCAATGAACGCGGCAATGCCTATAGATAAAATACCAATGAGTAAGGAAACACGGGTACCATTGATAAGCCCGGATAATACATCTTCTCCCGCTTTATTGGTTCCAAGCCAATGACGAAACCGAAGTGGCATTTCTACTGATTGACCGTTACTGTTTGTAAATGATTGTTTACCGCCGGGAGCAACATAGTCAATATTATCGTAATCACTTTTTGAAGGAGCATAAGGTACCGGAGCAAAAACAATACGCTCTGTTTCGAGATGCTTCCAATCCATGATATCATACTGAATGGTTTCTGTTTGTGCTGTTTCTGTATTAAATAGCTTATATGTATTTGAAAAGGAAAATGCAGGAAAAAGATGATTTCCTTTGTATTGGCAATACCAGGGCAAATCAGTGGCAATAACAGGAGCTATAAGGGCAAGAACGAACAATCCCACTAATATTTTATAAGAAAAATAAGCCATCCTGTTTTTCTTAAATTGAATCCACGCGTTTTTGAACTTATGTTCGTTCCCTTTGTTCATCTGTTTCATTTATAAGAAATACGCGGATCTACCAGTGCATATAAAATATCGGCAATCAAAAAACCAATTAAAGTAAGTATACTGGTAATGGTTAAAATAGCAATGATCATCGGATAATTATTGTTATGAATGGCATGTATGGTTTCGGATCCCATTCCCGGAATGGTGAAAATTGTTTCCAGAATAACAGAACCGCCAATAATGGCCGGAAAAACAGAACCAAAAACGGTAATGATGGGAAACAATGCATTTCTGAATGCATGTTTCCAGAGGATTTTTTTTTCGCTGAGTCCTTTAGCTTTTGCGGTCCGGATGTAATCCTGTCCCAATGTTTCCAGCATAGATACACGCATGGTACGCGATAAAAAAGCAAAAGAACTGTATGTATAACAAACAGCCGGCAAAACAACATAAGGTAAAGATGCACCGGCTTTACTCCAAAAACCGCTTCCTTCCTCGTAACCCGTAACAGGTTTTACTCCAGATGCCGGAAACCAATGCAGCACATCAGGATTAGCAAAGGTCATCAGCAGAAGTGTAGCAAGCCAGAATGAAGGAATGGAATACAATATGAATAATGTCAGGGAGGATGTTTTATCCGACCGGCTTCCTTTTTTTGCTGCAGCATATACACCGATGGGAATACTAACGAAATAAGCCAGTATCACAGATAATAAAGAAAAGAAAAGTGTCCAGCCTATTTTTGAAAAGATCACATCACTGATCGGTTCCTTGGTTACATAAGAGGTTCCAAAATCGCCATGTAAAAGTCCCTTCGAGAATTTTCCTCCATCACCGAAAAGCCAGCGGTGATATTGATTCTGGGAATAGAAATTCAATCTGGGAACATAATTTTTCCATGGTGTTGCTGTTGTTACCATTTCTCTATATTGTTGTTTCACGTTATTAAACGCTTGTTGTGCTTCAGGAAACAACGGATAAGTTGCCAGCAGCTGCTGAATGGTTTTAAATTGATACTGAATGGTGATATCCTCATAGGATGCTTTCAATTGGGCTGTTTCTGCTTTAATAGCATTCACCCTATCAATGATCCTGTTTCTTTCTGTTTCATTTATAACTGCCGGATCCCGGCTTACGGGCAACTGCAGCGCGTTGAATGCTAATAAACCGGAATAATATTGTTGTATTTGTTTCCAGTTACCATATTTAAAAATAAGGCGGTCCAGGGCCTCCCGTTCATTTTTATCATAGATCTTATACAGGGTATCGGGATGTGCAAGTGAGGAGAGTGAAACATAAAACACAGGAAGATCCAATCCGAGTTTATGCTTCCAGAATTGGGATTGTTGCTCCTGATTACGGGTTAATGAACTGACGGCATCCCCCGATTCGGCGGCAGAGACCATTCGTTCCACAGGATCGCCCGGAGCATTGACACTTATTATAAAACCAAGGAGCGTAATTATAATGAGCGTAGGTATGAAAATAAAAATACGTTTAATAATATATGTGAGCATCCTTTATTTCCGATTGCAAGAATAATAATGAATTGACACAAAATGCTAAGTATATCCTGATCTTATTTGTCAGCAGCTGTTGATAACAATTTCAAATTGCTTAACACAACTCCCGGACGTTCAAAATACATTTCCTGGTTCCCAAATCGTTTATGGATCACATTCCTGCGAACAGATGAAAATAAAAATATAAATGGCTGTTCATCATAAATAATAACCTGTAATTCTTTTGCCATCTTATTCCTTTTTTCATCATCCAGTGTAAACTTGATGGAATCGATGAGTGCATCGGATCTGGCATTTCCAAAACCTGAATAGTTAGATCCTTTTGACAACCAGGAGGAAGTGTGCCAGTTCTGTGTATAATCTTCCGATGTAAAGGTTCCACTGTTCACAGCCAGCATCATATCGTAATTATGACTTCTGGCATTGGCATAATTTACCACAAAATCAAGTGGATTGGGTATGGCTCTTATTCCTGCTTTGTACATCTGTTCGGACATCATGAGTGCAGTGGTCTTCCAGTCTACCGTAGAGGTCATATAGTTGAGATTGAATTCAAATTTTACTTTAACCCCATCAATGATCTTATCACGGATATTATCTCCATCCGTATCTTTCCAGCCAGCTTCATCCAATAATTTTTTAGCCGCTTCCACATCCAGGCCGATCAGTTTCAGATCATCATTGTATTCCGGTTTTAACGGGGATACCGGACCCACCATCCGTGTATTTCTGCCATCATTGAGCACTTTATTTATCTGATCAACCGGTGTTAACAGGGCCATTGCCCGTCTCACCCGTTTGTCAGTAAATAATTTTTTATTTTTTATTCCATCAGGTCTGGTATTCATGGATACATACCAAAAGTTATAGGTACTTGTAAATGCTGAATTATAATTTGCATTAAAAGCCGGATCCTTTTGAAGTTCCAATAATGTTTTTGTGGATAAATACGTACTGGCATCCAGTGTCTGCGATTTAAACTCCAATATTTGTGAATTTTCATCCTTGTTCACCTTAAAAATGATTCGTTCAGGATATGCTTGAATAAGCGGGTTGGCAGACTTTTCACTCCAATGATTTTTTTTACGGACAAGAATAATGGATTGACCGGATTCCCATTTTTCTACTCTATAAGGTCCGGCACCAACAAGATAATTGGGATCATGTCCATACTTGGCACTGTTAAATTCTGTTGCCCAGTCGTTCAAATCTTTGTGCTGATCGGCTTTAAACGTTTTATCATCAAATTGTGCAAATGTATAATTTGCCATGACCTTGTTCTTATCAAAGAAACTACGTTGCATCAAGGGAAAATCTTCCATCAGATCAAGATTATGAATGTACTTTTCTTTCATAACCGCAGTAAACTCACCAGGTTTATTCTTATTTTTCACAATATCCTGCAAATTATCCAGAAATGATTTTGCACTTGGATTATTGGTTAGCGGACATTTATTGGCCATAAATGTAAAGATCACATCATCAACTGTAATGGGACTACCATCATCAAATGTAATGTCATTTCTTAATTGATAGGTATAAAGTCTTCCGTCTTCTGAAATAGTTGGTAATTGCTCTACTGCAGCAGGCTTTACGGTAAGGTTCTGATAATCAATATTTATAAGGTACACTTGTGTGTAGGACTGTATTTCTGTTCTGTCGCCTGAAATACCATTGGTGGGATGCAGTTCTTCCGGTTGTGAGATGCTTAGGTAAACTAGCGTATTGCTTTTGGACCAGGATGGCAAAAATTGTTCTGCATCCTTGAAACGAATGAATTTGGCTTGACTAACAGTTGAGCTATCTTTTTGAGCAAGGGGTGTTGAAGAATCATTTCCGCCACAGCCAGCAAAAAACAGTGAGAGTAAAATCAAAAAACTGTTTACATGTGGCATTAATTTTTTCTGCATAGAGAGGATCTATTAAATTATTCAAACAAATATACTATTCCAAAAGTAAAATTGCTCAAAATTTAGGATTTGTTAGTATCCGTCAAAAATTAATGAAAAACGTTTTTTTTGTTTTGGATTCAGGAATCTTTTTTTACATTTGCAGTCCTTTAAAATAGGGAACTGGAGAGATGCCTGAGAGGCCGAAAGGAACAGTTTGCTAAACTGTCGTACTGAGCAATCGGTACCGAGGGTTCGAATCCCTCTCTCTCCGCTAGGAGGGGCTTCGTCTTGAAGCCCCTCTTTTTTTTCGTATATTAATAATCCCTTTTCTTTCATTATCACATGATTGTGAGATAACAGTTGCATCATCGTTGGTGTTCGATAGACACCATTTTCATAGTATAAATTGCTGTCGAACACCAGATTTACAAATTGCCTTTTTTGTAAGGTATCTGATTTTGTATAAACATAGCGCATATCAGTTAAAAGGTTTAAATAATTTTCCAATATACTGAACGCCTGGCTTTGATCATTGCCTAATCTGTCGATTGCTCCTTTCAGATTGAATATATTCTCATTATATATCGAATGCCAACGGTTATAAGTATCCTTGCTGATTTCATTCTTGATCCATTTTTCCTCCAGCAAATACAACTTTTCTTCTGCCGCCTGTAATTCTAATTTTTTATCACTTGCCTTTTTACGATTAGTTTCCATTTCTTTATCAACAGACGCTTTACTTTCTGTTCTGATTCTTTTAACCTTTTCTGAGGATAAACTCATTAACTCGCATACACTTAAAAATTGATTATGGGATTTGACCGCACTTATATTGTTATGCTTAGAATGCTTACACTTGTAATAATAGAAGTACTTACCTGATTTGCCTCTCGATGGTGCACCAGACAAAGGATTCCCACAGTGGCATTTCAACACGCCTCTTAAAGGAATGTGTTCATCTATAGTAGCTCTCGTAGTTTCAGGACGTTTAATTTTTTCTTGTACTAACCTCCAGGTCGTTCTATCTATGATTGGCTCATGTATAGCATCAAACAAACCTCCTGCATATTCTTTATATGCTTCAACTTTTAACAGACCTGCGTAAGTTGGATTAGTAAGTACGCGCTCAATGGCCATATTACCTTTAACAGTGAAACCAAGGCGCTCCGCATCCTCCTTAATAAGATAGAGCGGTGTATCCTTTAAGTAGGCGTTGTAAATAAATCGTACGATCTTAGCTTCAGTTTCTTCAACCACCAAACGGCGTTCTTTACGTTCTCCTACTTTTCTATATCCGAAAGGAGCATTTTTAAACACAAACCTACCTTCCTTTGCTTTGGCTGTGTAAATACCTCCTTTTACCTTAATACTTCTGTTGATATTGTCTTCTTCGGCAAGCAGCAATTGTAATCCAGCCCTGAAGAAACTGCCAGGAGTGTCATAATCAAAGGTTATTCCTTCAGTAACGCTAACCACTTGAATATTGTATTTTCTTTGTAGAAGTTTCACCATGCTCATGGCTTCGCCGGCATCGCGACTAAAACGGTCCAATTGATCTACTAACAGATAATCTACCGTTTTGTAATGCTTATTGATAAACTCTTTGAGTTTAATAAAGTCAGGCCGATCAAATGTACGTGCGCTTTTACCCCGGTCGATAAAGGTATCAATCAGTTGGACTTTATTAAAGTTCAGCCATTGATCGGTATAAAGTTCTTGCCTTTCTATTGAACCGTTACTCTGTCCTATTTGACTGAATCGTAGATACCTTATTGCTCTTTTCATAGTATTCCTTTAATGTTGCTGATACAATAATTTCAGTTATTAAAATTATTAATTTTTCCTCTTTCTCGCGTTCCTTTTGTTCACTTATTTCTTGAATAGTCGCTTCCAATTCGCAAGATTTTATTTTTTCTTCACGTTCTTTCATGGCTAAATCCTTTCTTAATTCGAAATGAGCTGATTTGCTCTTCATTAAAGCTATTTTAAAAGGTTCTGCAACTTTAACTTATGACAATTAAAGGCATCATTTGGCATTTCTTGGCAATAATATCATCGTCACACTTGTGATATTTTCTTAGAATTAAATCAATGAAGCGTGTATATTTTATTAGCAATAGGAAATACAAAAATTAAAAGCGATAGGAGTTAAGCTACAGCACCATTCTTACACCGTTTACTCTTTGTTTACTACCGTTAAATAAAAAAAGCGGTAATTTTTCCAATATTTTAGCCCTTTTTCCGTCTTAATTAATTAGAGTGAGGTTGCTTTCCTATGAAAATTGTGTTGAGTAAAATATTATCGCAAATTAGATCACAGGAAGAGAAACTCTCTTCTCAAGAGATGCAAACGGCCGATGAAGCCTTTCAGATGATCCTGTTTCTAAAGGAGATGCTTGCTGCCATAAAAACGGAGATTTTGAAAGAAGGTTTTAGCAATGCGCAGGAAGAGATTGATTTTTTCAAGAATATTAAGCCACAGATTTTAGGAAAACTCATCTACTACAATAAGATATTTCGGATTGAAACAACATGCCCTGTTAATACCGGCAAGATTTATTATCACTACCTTGAAAATCAATTCTCAATCCTCAAATCAGAATTCCAGGAAAGTATTTGTAATGAAGATTTCTACAGGTATTATCGGGCGCATAGAACTGACCGCGACCATTATTATTTCCGTTTGGGACAGATCAACTATCACGAGGGATTGAAAAGCGGAGTATTTGAAATTGATATTAATTTCTCACGTAATGGTAATAATGTTTCAAGTAGAATGTGATCCTGATGATTATGAGTAATAATAACATAATCAATCACATCGGGCAAATCACAATCAGAGAAATGTGATACACTTGATTCATAACCATAATAGCTGATCAACGGATCCAATAAAATACTCACTTCGCTAGTTTCAACCAGTATACAGGCATGTCCAAAGTATCTCATACGTGCCCTATCTCCCTGATATTTTCTATACTTGGGATGCTCTTGTTCTGTAAATAAAGTTTCAAAAAGTTCTCTTTCATTTGGTTTTATTCCTAAAAGAGTAGCTACTTCATCCATACATCCCGAATTCCGTTTCATTTTGCTTAATACATCTATACCTTTATGATCAAAGGGAATATTCAGGTGTAGCACATGCAAATCGTCCAATTTCGGTGTACTCAAACAAAAAGGTCTTGAATCATTATCAGTAACCCATAAAGCAATACTCTGAGAAGATTTATCATAGAATTCGCTTTTGTATAACAGTGATTCAAAAAGACGAAAAGAGGGATTATTATTTAAATCATAAACCAGTTCTACAAATCCTTTCAGTAATTCCGGAACTTTTTCATATAGTGCTTCCATGGAATAACCCTTAGCATTATTTTTTAACATTTTATCTAATTCCAGAATTGCAGTATGAAACGCTATAGCATTACTTCTTTTGATTGTAGTTCTTTCATGCAATTCTTTTATTTCATTTACACGGTTACTATTATAATCCATAAAAGGTCCTCCGAGCATTTTAGGGTTTTTTACAGCGGCGGTATGTATCTGGGGAGCTTGAATATAGGATTTCATAATCTTTAAATGTCTACCCACGATATTCATAACTGCTGTCGCGGGTGAAATGAGATGTGGCCAAGCATACCACCGATCAATTAAAGGTTCAATTACAACATTGGGTTTTAAAAAGAATTTATTTTTCATTTGTATTTTTATATTACTTTATAATGAAACTACCTATCTATTAATTATCTTAGATGAATACTACTCATCTTCATTCCTTCATTTAGAGTTAATGGTTAAATCGCTGTTTTTCTTCTTCATTGCTTGTATTTACATTTCGTTCATCAATCTTTATTTTACCAAATCTATAATTTAGCGCAACCCTAAAGCGCCTAGTATCATTTATTTGTAAGTAAGACCAGTTTTGATTTTCAAAATTTGAAGTGGATCTGAGTTTTAATGAATAAAATACATCATCCATCCCAAATGTAAAATCCAATTTTTCTTTAAATAGTGACATTTTTACAGCCAACGAAGCTATCCAACGTGGTTTAACCTGAACTATACCTGAAATAAATGGACCTAAATATCTACCACTCGCTTCAAATTTCATATTTTTTCCTACTAGAATTGTATTGGAGATATTACCAAAATAACTTATCCCTGTTCGGTTAAAATTAATTCCATCAATATCACCTTTGTAATTTACACTTGCGAAATTGCCATTAATTGATAAATCCCATTTTCCTGTTAATGATTTCTGATAAAAAAATGAATATTCCACTGAACTGGATGATTTCATATTTTTAAAACTTTCTAATGTAACTTTTGTAGAATCATTTTGACTAGTATAATCCATTAAAATTTTTTCTGTATAAGCATATGCTATCGAAGTAGAAAACGTATTTTTAAAATTATATGTTAGCTCGCCTCTATTTGTATAACTTGGTAATAAAAAAGGATTTCCCTGTTCAAAGTAATATTGATCATGAAAGAATTTGAACGGGTTTAGGTTGTAAAAGTTTGGGCGATCGATCCGACGTGATAAATTAAGCTGAAAATCATGATTATCACTTTGCTTATAATCAAAAGATAAATTTGGGAATACATTGAG
>CAZMRM010000040.1:12477-15187 GCA_964568515.1 uncultured Chitinophaga sp.
TGAGATATTTTTTACGCAATTCAAAATTCTTATCTGAATTTCCAGTTAAGTATGTATTTTCTACGCGTACCCCTAATTGCATATTTAATTTTTTAACCGATCTGATGTAATTAAGATAACCTGCATAAGTAATTTCTGTATACTGAAATTTATTACTCAGATTTGTATCTTTTAAATAATTATTATCATTTGAGTAATCTCTTTCAAATAAATAATCATTTCCAGTTTTCGAGTAAGCCGTTTTAATTCCTGATTCGAGTGAGGAAGAGGAATCTATGTACTTTACCAAATCCATACGTCCAGAAATAATATCCGACTTACTCTTATTATTACTTTGGTAATTATTAGGAGGTAGTGCCTGCATTTCATTCACATGGTAAAACTTATTAATATTTGCGCTTGAAGTATTTTCAGTCAATTTTGTATAATCCATTACACAAGAAAAAGAAGACCCCAATGTATCAAGTTTATGCTCATAATTAATATCGAGGTTATTTGTATTCCATTTGTCAGGTTGTGTAACCTTCGAGTCCATATAATCAAATCCTAAAGTATTATCGCCTTTAACCTCATTTCGTCCATCAGTAGTCAGCATATCACTTCCAGGATTACCTTCAGCCTTAATTCCTATAATATCAGTCTTAGTTAGCAACCAATCAATACCAATTTTATAATTTAAATTCATTTCCAAGAGATTTGAAACATTCTTCGTATTCAAATTCATGGATGTAGAATCAGAAGTAAATCTTTTATCGAAATTTTCTATTCTTCTATATCTGCTATAATCACCGCTCACATTTGAATAAAAAAGCATTTTATTTGATTTATAATTTAAAGAAGCCCCATTTAAAGAGCGGCCGTAGAAACCCTGAGAATACGAAGAAAAAACTGATCCTGTTAAACCACTTATAGTTGTCTTTTTACTTATAATATTAATCATTCCAGAAGTACCAGAAGCATCGTATTTTGCAGGGGGATTTTTTAATATTTCTATTGACCTTACTAAATCGGCGTTCATACTTTTTAACAAGTTTGCCAATTGATCAGGAGATATAGCTTGTGGTCGGTTGTCAATCATTACAATTACTCCTGCTTTTCCCTGAATTGTAATTTTATTGTTATCTACATTTACGCCAGGGAGTTTGATTAATAAGTCAAACACAGAGTTACCTTTAGCAAGTGGAGAGTCTTCAACATTTACAATTATGTTGCTGTTTTTAAATTCAACGACACGTTTCATTGCAACAACTGAAACTTCGTCAAAAGTATGTTGAGAAGTACTTAAGGATATATTAATTACAAGATTTTTATTATCACTTGAATCAATGACAATATTTTCTATTATTTTTTCCTTATATCCCACACCTGAAACCTTTAATATATATTTACCCGCATTAACATAGTCCATGACATAATTACCTGTTTCATTCGACATTGTTCCTTTAATAATGCTGCTATCAGGCAATGATAGTAATCCTATAGGAATAAATGGAACAGGAACTCCTAAGGAATCAGTGATGATTCCAGACAATTGTTTTTGTGAAAAAGCAGCGGAGCAGTATATGATAAAAATAATACTTAACAATTTTTTCATTCAAATTTTATTTAGTTTATTAATACAAATGTGGTAGTTTTTTAATTCTCTAATTCAATAAACATATGATTGCTTTTTGCCAAATCATGGTAATATTTGGCCACTGCAATGTCGTATATTGCCATTCCCATGGGATTGAACATAAATACTTTTTCACTCAACCCTGATATATTATTAAAATCGAGGATATCAATTATTTCAAGAACATCTTTTTTCATCAGACCAAATTGTAAATGTGCTTTTTCAATATCCGTATTTTCTCGGCATATTTCTTCCCAGCTATCAACTACAATTTTATCAACATTTTTCAAAAAATCAGGTTCAAAATCTCTTAACGAAACATTCAAGTAGATACCTCCTTTTCTAGGTGGTTGGTTTATGTATCTATCACTTGAAACAGTACATGTTATGAAAAGATTTGAATTATCGTATACCTCTTGCCAATTCGAAGAAATTATTACATTTTTATCTATACCAAGAGATGCCAATAATTTTTTATCAATCGGAGTTTTATCATAAACATAGATATTTCTTATGTAAGTGCAAAACATCTGATTATTGTATAAAATTTTATGATAAATTATTGCAATTTTATTTGACATCAGAGCCAGAGATAAAAAAGACGTTAAAATCAGTAAGAGGAACCGAGCAAATTTTACGATACGAAATCGCACGTTATCGAATTACTGGGACAAAATTCGAATGCTCACTGAAGGATTTGTATTCGAAAAGATATATGAATCTTTTATTTGCAGATTTACATTCTGTTTATGAGAGAATTCTTAAAAATCGTGAATTGGAGACTTCAAAATTGACACCGTCAAAACGTAGGATATATTTCTTGGGAAATTGCAGCGCATATATGAATGAAACGAAAAAATATTCACCTGCAACATACACTACCAACCAAAGATATTCATAAAAACTCATTATATTTGACAAAATAGGTCAAGTTAAAAATTAAAATTGTCTTTTGACAAATGAAAAAAAATACAACAACAGGCGAAATACTTCGGGAGGCACGGGAACGGAAAGGACTACTTTTACGACACGTATGTGCAGAATTAGACGTAGATACCGCCATACTTAGTAAGATTGAGCGAAACGAACGAAAAG
>CAZMRM010000041.1:0-15186 GCA_964568515.1 uncultured Chitinophaga sp.
ATCGAATCAAAGTATAATAAGTGCCTTATCGGGATTGGAAACAGTTTGTACCGGATGGATAAAAAAGACATGCATCAGATTACCTGTGAAAATTTTCCAAGCCGCATCGTTTCACTTTATGAGGATAAGGATAGTGATTTATGGGTTGGTACCATACCGGCGGGTCTGTATTACTTGAAAAAAGGTGACTTTAATACTAAAAAATTGTACTTGAATGAATTTTGTATTACCGGGATTATCCAGGATTCAGAGGGTGGATACTGGTATACA
Organism: uncultured Chitinophaga sp.; assembly: GCA_964568515.1. Classification (GTDB taxonomy): domain Bacteria; phylum Bacteroidota; class Bacteroidia; order 2-12-FULL-35-15; family 2-12-FULL-35-15; genus 2-12-FULL-35-15. Next base: position 271 of record CAZMRM010000041.1, read on the forward strand.
ACAGAAGGAAGTGGTGTTTTTTATGCGCCTTCTAAAGAAGTATCGGTTTTTAATAAGGATGAGGAAGCAATCAGTGAAAGAGCGCTTTGTCTGACAACAGATAAAGAAAAAGTATTTGTGGGTTATCAAAATGGATTTATTGATGAAGTAAAAGATGAAAAAAAAATAAAAAGTCATGATTTTAATGCAGGCTCGATTCATTCAAATGAAATTTCCGCAGTGTACTATGATTATCATCAGAAACAGGTGTTTATTGCTGGAAAAATGCAAAGCGGAAGATTGAAAAACGGAAAATTTTTAAGATCAAAGGTAGAACCTGTATTTAATGATATGGTAGCGGATTCTGCAGGAATCTATTGGGAAGCCTGTTCAGGGGGATTTTCAAAAAGGGATCAGAAGGATAATATAACGAATATTGCAGGACTGCAAAAATTCAAAAATTTCAGACGGCTAAATGCAATAACAGAAGCAAATAACAACATTTTACTTTTAGGGGCAATTAATGGCCTGTGGCGCTACGATAAAACGCTTGACCTGTATAGTTATATCGGTTATAAACATCCCTTGATCCAAAATCGTATCCTGGACCTAACTATTTTTTCGGATTCATTGATGGTCATAGCGACTAAAGGAGCCGGACTGGTTTTGTATGATTATCATAACGGAATACAGATCAATACAAGAAATGGTTTGTGCGGGAATAATGTTTATGCCGTGTGTGTTGATTCTTCAAACATTTGGGTGGCAACCGATAACGGCCTGAACAAAGTAACGATCACCCAACGAATACCTTTAAAATATAAGATATACGGTTATACGACCACAGATGGATTACCATCCAACGAAATAAATGATGTTATAAAAGTAAAAGGTAAAGTATGGCTGGCAACGAATAAAGGACTTGCAAGTTTTTATCCCTGGGGCATTGAGAATAAGAGCGTGCAGCTTCCCGTTTACATTGACAAAATACAGATTAATGAGAAGGATACCGGCTATCTTACCAAGTATAACCTGGCATTCAATCAAAACAATATTAAAGTAAGTTTTACAGGGTTGGGATATAAAAATGCCGGTAAGCTCAGATACCGGTATAAAATGCTTGGATTGGATACCAATTGGATCTATACCACTACGCGGGAAGTACAATTTACCACGTTACCGGCCAATTCCTATACTTTTGTGTTAAATGTGTTGAATACAGAAGGGAGCTGGAGTACAAACGTTGTTAAAGTGCATTTCAACATTTCTCTTCCTTTCTGGAAAGAATGGTGGTTTATCCTTCCCATGGTGCTGATAGGAATATATATTCTGTTCCTGCTTTTTAAATACCGTCTGAAACGGGTACAATCACGGCAGGAGAAAATTGAAGAATTAAACAAAAATCTGATCAGTTTAAAGTTAAAAGCATTGCGCGCTCAAATGAATCCTCATTTTACATTCAATGTCATGAATTCCATTCAACATTTTATCGCATCCAACGATGGAGAAGCGGCTAACAGATATCTGTCACGCTTTTCAAGATTAATACGGTTGATTTTAGGTAATTCCGAAAAAAATCTTGTTCCGCTTGCTGATGAAATAAAAGCACTGGAACTCTATCTGGAGTTGGAGTCAATGCGATTTGAAGAACGCTTTGAATACTCGATCACAGTTGATAAATCTATTGATATAATGGAAGTGGAAATTCCATCCATGTTGATTCAGCCTTATGTTGAAAATTCCATAAAACATGGAATATTGAACCTGAATAAGCGTGGAATCATCAAAATTGAAATTCAAAAGCAGGATAATTTTTTGAAATGCATTGTAGAAGATAATGGTGTAGGAAGAAGTCAAAGCTATTTTATAAATAAAAAAGGATTTCATAAATCTTTTGGAACATCCATTACACAAGAACGTTTGGCAACTATCAATGCATTGTACAAAAGTCAATTATCGGAAAATGTAGTGGATCTTCAGGATGAACAAGGAAATGCAACAGGAACAAGAGTAGAAATATACATACCGTTTAACTAAAACCAAAACTATGAAAGCCATTATTATTGATGATGAAAAAAAAGGAAGAGAAATTCTGAAATCATTGATTGAAAATTATTGTAAAGAAGTGCAGATTATTGCGCAGGCAACAAATGCAAAAGAAGGTTATGATTTGATACAGGAATACCATCCGGATGTGGTTTTTCTGGACATAGAAATGCCCAATGGCGATGGCTTCTCTCTGCTTGAACGATTTGATAAAATAGGTTTTCACATTGTTTTTACGACGGCGCTCGATGATTACGCAATAAAAGCAATTAAATTTCATGCATTGGATTATCTTTTAAAACCAATTGATATTGATGAATTGCGGGTGGCGGTTTCACATATTAAAAAAGCACTGGAAGAAAAACAATCACCGGAAAATAAATTTGCAGGACTTATTCAGTCGCGTAAGCTGGAGCATTCAGGTAAATTGGCATTGCCTGTTAAAGATGGGATCGTATACCTGTCCATTTCAGAAATTGTAAGAGTCGAATCAGATGGGACATATTCCCTTTTTTATACAGACAATGGTAAAAAACATTTATCTTCCAAAAACTTGGGTGAATATGAAGATATACTTCCTGCTACGGGCTTTTTCAGAGTCCATCGTTCTCATATTGTAAATGTCAGAAAAGTGAAAAAATTCATTCGGAATGACGGGAACTTCATTGAAATGGAAGATGGCTCTACCGTTGAGATCGCCAGGAGGAAAAAAGATGAATTTTTAGATATCATGAACAGACTCAGCTGATCATTCAGCCGGATGCCTGTTGAATGAAAGCAGGATTTAAATCTTTACTTTTAAGAATTAAAAAACACACAATGGAACATCAAAAAATATGGTATGCTGAACCCACCCTGGAAAAAATAAATTGGGTGAAATCAAATACACTTGCAGAATCACTTGATATTAACATGACAGAGATAGGTCCTGACTATTTGATTGGTACAATGCCTGTGGACAAACGTACAAAGCAACCTTTTGGATTATTGCATGGAGGTGCTTCTGTTGCACTTGCCGAAACATTAGGCAGTATTGCATCCTGGTTAGTTGTAAATACAGAGCTGTTTATAGGTGTTGGTATAGAGATCAATGCAAATCATGTAAAAGCAGTTACCAGGGGATTGGTTACAGGGGTTTGTAAACCGCTTCACATAAAGGGCAGGACACATGTGTGGGAAATTAAAATTTACAATGATGACAAGGAGCTGGCATGTATAAGCCGTTTTACCTGTGCTATTGTGTCAAGATCCAAAATGCAGGAAAAATTGGGATTATAAAACCGTTCCTATTTTGAATAAGAAATAATAAAAAGGATCAGCAGTATAGCCACAATAATGCTAATGATGAATAAATACGGATCGCTGTCACTTTTCTTTTCTTTATAAGGCTTCTCTGTGTTTTCTTCTGCATGCGGCTGATAGCGACGCTCATAGTGTGCCTGCTGCTGTGCATATTGATACGCGTTTCCGGTATAGGGAGCAGCTGTTTTTTTTCTTATCTCTTCATAGCTTTTTGAATAACTGAATTTTTGATCATACTTTTTCCTCTTTTCAGGGTTTGAAAGAACAGCATAAGCCTCCTGTATTTCTTTAAAAAATTCTTCATTGCTGCTGTTGTCCTGGTTTTTGTCCGGATGATATTTTTTTGCAAGGGTTCGATAAGCTAATTTAATTTCGTCGGATCCTGCGGAGTTTTTCACTCCAAGTATGATATAGTAATTTTTAAAAGCCATTTTTGTAAAGGTGATTTTAACCTGCTACCTAATTTTCCACCTCTGCATTTTGTATCTCCGGATTTTTCAGGTAAACTTCAGAATAATCACGGAAGCGTATCGGATTGGCAAACAAATTATGAACACTTGATTTTATAAGGCGGTAATCTTCCGTATACCATAACATAACTATAGGGGCATCATTCATGAGTTGCTGGTCTGCTTGCATAAAAAAGTGGTAAGCCTCTGTTTTCGTTTTTGCTTTTGTTCCGGCTAAATATAAACTGTCAAAACGGGCATTTTTATAACGGCAGGTATTGGGAAATGATTCTTGTGACAGATCGGTAGGAAGGGTTCCTCCGAACATGACGTATAAAAAGTTCTCAGGACTTGGATAGTCGGCCACCCAGCTGGAACGAAAGATCTCTGAACGTCCGAATTTCGCATCGTCCATTTTTTGTTTATAAGATACAACATCAAAATCAACATCAATATTCAATACATTCTTTAGTTGCTTTTGTATTTCAATTACCACCAATGAGTGTTTGGTGCCTCCACTATTCAAAATGATTTTTGATTTAGGAAAACCTTTACCATCGGGGTAACCCGCTTCTGCCAATAATGCCCTTGCTTGCTCGGGATTAAAATCATATCCCTTTATTTTTGTAATGTCGTATCCCTGGAATGTTGGCGGAATAAATCCATAAATAGCCGCTCCCCAGGCTTCTCCATTCAATGTTTCTTCAATGATTTTATTTCTGTCTATGGCATAAGAAAATGCTTGTCTTACTTTCCTGTTATTAAACGGGATTTTCGTTAAGTTAAACTCATAATATTGATTGGACATCTCAGGAATACGTTCCAGCAAGTATTTGGGAGGTTTGTTTTTAAAGTCTTCAATTTGTTTAGTTACCAGGTTGGTTACAAATTCGGAAGGCAAGCCAATAATGAGTGAAAGTTCATCTTTTTGAAATTTTTCAAGTGCCTCTTGTTTGTTTAACAAAGTAATTTGCACCGAATCAAGAAAGGGCAACCGGTTTCCGGAAGAATCTTTACGGTAGTAATGCGGATTGTTTTTAAGAACGATGTTTCCATTGCTGTATTGTTGAAATGTAAAGGCGCCGGTACCTATTTTTGAGTCAAGGCCATACTTTGTAACGGCTTCTTTAGGGATAATACTTGCACCCGGAAGTGCCAGCCTGTATAAAAAAGAAATATCAGGATGGTTCAGTCTGATTTTAACGGTGTAATCATCCATCACTTCGATCCCGTTAAGAGACCCTTTTGGATTCCCTTTACTGTTTGCAAAAAAATCATTGGCTCCTGCTACCTTGTCTTTAAGTATTGCGGTATAATTAATATTTTCAGGGATATCCGTACAAAGCAGTTCAAAGGAGTATTTCACATCCTTTGCTTTTAATTCCCGGCCGGTGCCACCTGGAAAGCAATCATCATCATGGAAATAGATCCCTTTTTTAAGGTAAAAGGTATAAGTGGTAGCATTGGCATCGATTTCCCACCGTTCTGCTATGGCTGGAAGAATGGATAAGTCTTTCATATTAAATCTCACCAGCCCTTCATAAATCTGATTGGCAATATGTCCTCCAATGTCTTCACATATTCCTGAAGGATAGAGTGTGATGTAGCTGTCCGATTCGCTGACTTTTAAAACGCCTCCATAGACAGCATTGCCTTTCGCTTTTTTGTTAAAATGAGAGCAAGACAGTATATTTATCAGGAGAAAGACGGAAAAGCAATACGGCAGGATTCTCATGATAAAAGGATGCATTTGTTATACAGGTTGCTTAAGTTATAGTGTCCTTCATAAAGAATGGCAACAAAGAAAAGCCATTTCCTAATGCTATTTTGATCGTGAATTAATTATAAAATATGTTGATCTGAAGCAAATTTGTTTAAATTTGTGACACGCTGTAAAAATAATATTTTATTTTTGTTTTGAAATTGCTAAATAAGGTTATAATATTGCGGTCAAAAGCAAACAATAGCAACTGGACTTGTTTCTTAAACATAAAATAATACGATGAAGAAAACTCTACTTTTTACGCTGATTGGAATTTTAGTTTCTATCACTGGTTTTTCTACCGGTGTAATTGTATTGGAAGGAAACTATCAAGGAAAAAATTTGTATGTACAAAACTCCTTTGCAGCATCTGGTGTAGGTTTTTGTGTGCAGGAAGTCAGAGTAAACGGAAATGTTACAACCGATGAGATTACATCCAGTGCTTTTGAAATCGATTTCAGAAACCTGCAACTAAAAATGGGTGATAAAGTAGAAGTACGCATTACTCATAAAGACGATTGCAAGCCCAAAGTATTAAATCCCGAAGTGTTAAAACCAAAAAGCACCTTTGAACTTGTTTCCATTGCTGTTGATAAGGACATGACCTTTAAATGGACAACCAAAGGAGAAACAGGAAAACTACCTTATATCGTTGAACAATACCGGTGGAATAAATGGGTGAAAATCGGAGAAGTAGAAGGAAATGGAACCCCGACTGAAAATTCTTATTCATTTAAAATAACACCTCACTCCGGAAAGAATCAGTTTCGTGTGAAGCAAATCGATTATACAGGTCAGCCTAAACTTTCCAAAACAGTTGATTATAGTTCCAATACACCGGATGTTGGCTTTACTCCTACAAAAGTGAGCAAAGAGATTAATTTTTCTTCTAACAATACACCTGTTGAAACCATGTATGAAATATACGACCAGTTTGGTAATATTGTAAAACGTGGATTTGCTAAAAATGTAGATGTTTCCAACTTGCCCAAGGGCCCTTATTATCTGAACTATGATAATAAGATGGGTGAGTTTATTAAAAAATAAGGATGTAAATCATTTCATATAAAATCCCGAGGTATCGGGATTTTTTTTTAATTCAAAAATAGGCAATATGTTAAAAATAGAACACCTGGGAATTGCTGTAAAAAATCTGGAACAATCAAATGCCGTATTCGAAAAGCTATTTGGACAACCTCCTTATAAACTGGAGAAAGTAGCTGCAGAAAGCGTCTCCACTTCTTTTTTTAAAATGGGTGAAAGCAAGATAGAGCTTTTGGAAGCTACCAGCAACGAGAGTGCAATTGCCCGGTTTATTGAAAAAAAAGGAGAAGGGATCCATCACATCGCCTTAGAAGTGGCAGATATTTATGAAGAGATGAAACGCATGAAGGAACAAGGTTTTAGATTACTCTCTGAAGAACCTAAAAAAGGAGCAGATAACAAACTGATTTGCTTCATTCATCCTAAAGAAACAAATGGTGTGTTAATAGAACTTTGCCAGGAAATACGTTAAAGTAAACACTCGCAGGTTTAGCATGATCCCGCATTACCATTCTAACAGTTCCGTTATACTTTCTTTTTTTACATCCAGCCAGTATGTTTGAATACCCAGTTTTTTAGCTCCTTCAATGTGTTGTGGAGAGTCGTCTATAAAAAGAGTTTCAGAAGGATCTAACTGATTGGTGTCGAGTACAAATTGAAAAATTTCAGTATCCGGTTTACGTAAATGGATTTCATACGATAAATAGACCTTTTCAAAATGATCTGAAAGGTTTGGAATTCCGAATTGTTGCTTTAATGTTTTGAAAAAGGAAAGGATATGGATCTCATTGGTATTGCTAAGCAAAAAGGTACGATGCGTTTTTTGGGCTTTCTTTAACAATTCCAGCCGGGAAACAGGCAGATCCAGCAGCATGGCGTTCCAGGCGTCATCTAAAACAAGTTGATTCACGGGTTCTTTCAGCCGTTTATTAAGTGTTTCCCTGAAATCATCCGAGCTGATCAGCCCTTTTTCGTATAAATCAAATAATTGTTGTTGCTGCGCTTTGGAAAATAAATTGTCAAATTGCTTCAAACCAAGCGTTTCAAAGGCTTTGGCTGTCAAATCGTAATCGATGTTAAGAATCACACCACCCAGATCGAAAATGATGTTTTTGTATTTATTCAGCGGAATACTCATAATAAAGCGAAAAGTGTTTTGTAAATTGCTTACAAATATATAATTTCGCATTCCTAAATTGCATAAATAATTGCAATAGGGCCTATAGCTCATTCGGTTAGAGCAACAGACTCATAATCTGTGGGTGCTTGGTTCGATTCCAAGTGGGCCCACAAAAATCAGTGTGAGTGTGGAGAGCGAGAGCGATGACACACTCACTCTGATTTTTCCCTGAAGCTGCCGCAGCGGTAGCGAAGGCTGCGATACCCGCTCTCACACTCACACTTAATTTTTTCGTTTAAATTTTATCAGGCTCGACTCCAGTTCGACTCTCTTTGGTTGAGGGTATCATGAAAATAGATAAAAAACGATGAAAAATTATCTTAGCAAACGAAATGAGAATACTTAAATGAATAAAGATTTAAATTTTAATATAGATCACGGAAACACATCATATATATCTTTCCTATGCACAATCCTTGCAAAAATAACCTTATGATTTTCATAAAAGAAACCCACTCTATAATCAGCAATACGAACACGGTAAGCAGTTTTATGACCAACAAGCTTTTTTAGATTTGGAATGTTTTTAGATTTTCAGCTGCTTCAATCTGTTCAATTAGTTTGATGAGATTATTCTTAACAGATTTGAGATGAATACGGTCGATATCTTTTGAGAATTTATTTAAAAATTCGACCTTCATTAAGATTTTAATTTACGAAGGAGGCTTTCTCTGCTGCCCTTTTTTATCAACCTTCTTTAAGCATTTTAGACAGCCAAGATCTTTAACTTCCTCTTCGATATTACAGAGAAATATCCAACTTTTTTAATAGATCAGATAGAAATTTAAATTCACGCGGATTTTTGGGCGTAATGACCATTGCTTGCTTTTCAGCGACGGCTGAAAACGGAGGTGCTGTTCAGATAAAGATCGTATGGATAATTTACCCCGCTAAATTTGGCCGGGAGGACAGGTGGGGTATAAACTTGTGTAACAATATCAACTAAATCCAATGAAGTATGATTTAATAAATGAAATAAGCATATAGGAAATGCAGGATTGTTTGTGATTGTAATCAGTGATGATATGCGGTCAGTAAGGGGTGTAAGGCAATATACATGCATGATATAAGGAAGTATTTGCAGTGCTTGTAATTATTTGAGAAAATACGGTACGTGATTTTCCTATACGAAATATCAAAAATTTAGGAGATATGGAAAATAAGGGTGAATTTAAATTGAATAACGGAAATGAATTGGAAAGAAATTCAAATAATGAGATACAACAAAATCATCACGAAGATACCCAAAAGGAAAAGATTGGCAGTTGCGGTAGAGTATGTGCTACGTGTAAAATTCCCAATTGTAACAAGTAATTTTTATAACCTTTAACTATTAAATTATGATTTTAGCCATCATCCTGATTATCGTTGGAATTATTGCTGTCGTTGCTATTTTCAGCGCGAAAGCGAAAAATAAAGATAGCAATGGTCCGATGAATAACAATTAAACATAAACGCAATTACTATAAATAACTATATGTCCCGGACATATGAAGTTTAAAACTATTTTATGAAATCAAAAAATACGCTGATCCTCTTACTGCTATTTATGTCTTTTCAAGGTATGGCACAAAAAGGTAACCCTCCGAAAAAAAGTACTCATTCATTATCCGTTACACGCTATCCTCAGCATATTGACTTTCTGCCTTCAATGGTAAAGCTCTTAAAAGCTCCCAAAGGCTGGGAAGTAAATGTTGCGGCCTATGGACTGGGAAAACCCCGTATGATGTTTCTCGGACCCAATGGAGAACTATACATCACGCGTCGTGATGGAGGAGATGTTCTGATGTTAAAGGATCTGGATAAGGATAATAAATTTGAGTCATTGGTAACAGTAGCTGCTGATTTCAACGGTGTGCATGGCATTACGATAAAAGACAGTAAAATGTATTTGTGTAATGACAATGAGATACGCCGATATAATATCAATGGTGATGGTACGCTATCCAAGGATTATGAAGTATTGGTTAGTGGTCTTCCAAACGGTGGCCAACATCCCAATCGAACAATGGATTTTGGTCCTGACGGAAACTTGTATTTATCAATTGGTAGTACATGCAATGACTGTAAAGAGAGTAATAAAAACATGGCAACGATTGTTCAGATAAATCCTGCAACATGGGAACCGGTTCTGTTTGCGAGTGGTCTTCGTAATACCATCGGCTTCGACTGGCATCCTCAAACCGGTGAACTCTGGGGAATTGATAATGGAGGAGATGCAAAAGGAAGTAAATGGCCGCCTGAAGAAGTTAACCTTATCAAAAAGGATGGAAATTATGGTTTTCCATTCGCCTATGGGAAACGCTGTGTTGATCAAAGCAGGGAAGATCCGGCCGGAGACACAAAAGAGGAATGGGTAAAAACTACAGAGCCATCTGTTTTGGAACTGCCTGCACACATGGCTCCAATAGGATTTCAATTTTTTGGAACTGCTTCTAACATTCCTTCCGGATATAAGGAAGATGGATTGGTATGTCTTCATGGATCCTGGAACAGAAAACACCCTAAAGGTTTTAAAGTGGTTCGGATAAAATTTAAGGATGGCAAAGCAGTAGGCTATGAAAACTTTCTCCGCGGTTTTCTAAGATGTAAATTATTTAGAAAAGCGCGCTTTGGAAGACCTGCAGGAATTGTGATCGCTCCAACCGGAGTGGTCTATATTTCTGATGATGCGAATGGAGTAATTTACGCAGTTAAAAAAATCAATTAATTGTTATGAAAAAATATCTTTTAATAGGATTAATCATCTCAGGGTGTTGCACAATCAAACCAACACAGCGTATAGAATTTGAAGCGGCAGGCACATATCCAGAAGGAATTGCATTTGACCCGAATAAGGATGTCTTTTATGTATCCTCTATGACTACAGGCGCAATTGGAAAGGTGTCTACCAAAGGTGAGTACTCGGTTCTATACAGTGATACGACTCTAAAATCAAGTTTTGGTCTGAAACTTCATCCTGACGGCAAACGCTTATTTGTTTGCACCGGTGACCCTAATTATAGCAAATATTCTACGGCTGCTACCAAAAAAAAATTAATCAGATTGATCGTGATTGATGTAAACACAGGTAAAAAAACTTCCGAAACAGATCTGTCAGGATTAATAAATGAAAAACATTTCTTAAACGATCTTGCCTTCGATGATAAAGGTAATAGCTATTTCACAGATAGCTATTCAAATGCTGTTTACAAAATTGCAGATAATGGAACTACATCCGTTTTTGCCAGTGATAAACAGTTTGAAACTGCCGGAAACGGGTTGAATGGTATTGTTTTTCATAAAGATGGTTTTTTACTCGTGGATAATAGCGCCACAGGCAGTATTTACAAGATTGATGTAAATGATCCTAAAAAAGTACAAAAGGTAGCAATAGAACAATATTTCCTTGGAGCCGATGGATTGGTGTTGAATGACGATAATAAACTGACGGTGGTTGTGAACGGAGGCAGTGATAAAATAGTTCAGTTAACGACCACCGACAACTGGCAAAGTGCAAAAGTTACAGGTACCACATTGGCTAAAGATCGCTTTACCTATCCGGCCACAGCAACGATGAAAGGAAATGAGATCTGGATTATGAATGCTAAAACAAGTGAACTATCCGATAGTAATACAGTACCCTCCAAAGTATTTGCAATACAGCGTGCAGTTATAAAGCCTGTTCCTTAATATATGTTGAGTAACGCAGGTTTATTAAACAAACATGTAGCTGGATTTTATAGGTGATCCTGCGCCTGATTCATTGCGATGCTCAATAAATGAATAGTGTTTATCTTGTAAATAATTTAATTTCATGAAAGGGACTGTTTCACAAATAAACACGGAGATAGATAATCCGTCTTTGTATAACTATACGAGAATTAACCAGAAAAAACATACTTCTTTTCCTCTAACTTTCTAAAAACAGCAAACATAATTTCCGTACGAGTTCCGGATTTGGAACCTTTGAAATGATTATTGTCGAACCAGAAAATGACAAGTAATTTTGCTTTATCACCGTTTAATGAATCAACAATTACTTTTACAGATTTTTCTTTGGTCTTCAGAACAGAAGGAAATGACCCTACTGTTTCTTCAATTATCTTTGAAGGGCGTAGTACAAATTTAGATACTCCTTTTGCGATCAGATTGGCAATAATGAAAGTCAGAATAATGCAGACAATTCCACCGGTAAGTACCGGAAGATAGTCAAGAAAGTTTTTAAACGATAAGTTGAAAATTTTAAAAAAGTGCTCCATAAAATAATTATTATTGAGCAGGATGTTGATAAAAATAATGCCACGCTCACAGCAGTTTTTAATCAATAGACGGGTATCGGTTAAGTTTTACGGGAATGTCACATATTCTGATCGGGTTGAATTTTAAAATAAGTATTAAAATGTGGAAATGCTTATCCTGTGCGTAATTTAAAAGACACTTTTTCTTTTAAGTTCAGAATGACTGAGTCGGCTATTGTATCTATAACTCATTAAGTCAGCAGATAAGAACAGGAAGATGTTTTGGCATGACTTTCCAAATCATAAACAGAAGGCATTAAATAGAGCATATCTGAATTTTATTTAATACCGGACAGATAAATAATTAGTAACATATAATTTAATTTACAATGGCAACAAGAAGAAGAACAAATGGCCGTTCATCAAACGGCAGACAAAATTACAGTAATTACAACAGCCGCAATTCCGGAACCGGGCGTGGCTGGTATGGCGATCCGGAAGGACACGCTGAAGCAGCAGAACGCGGATGGGAAAACCGCGGATACAGCTCTTCCGGAAATCGTGGTTACGATGATGATAACAGGGGTTATGGAAATGGTCGTAGCAACGGCCGGTTACAAGGATACGGCTCTTCGAACAGTGACTACGAAAACCGTCATGGAGGTTATTCCCGCAGTCATGGAAATGACTATAATGATGATAACCGGGGATACGGACACGGTGGATGGTTCGGGGACTCTGAAGGACATGCAGAAGCTGCACACCGCGGATGGGAAAGCAGAGGTGATTATAACGGTCGTAGTTCTAACAACGGCGGTTATAGCAGCCGTGGTTACGGACGTAATGATCGTGATCATGACAATAATCAAAACCGTGGCCGGGGACGTGGCTGGTATGGTGATTCAGAAGGACATGCTGAAGCAGCAGAACGCGGATGGGAAAATCGTGGATATTAAAATGAATCTAAAACAACAAATCGCCTGGCATGCAGGCGATTTGTTGTTTTAATTTTATATTGATTCCATAGTTCAGAAGTCAACCTTTGCAATTCAGCCATCATCTCATCCTGGCTTGTTGCCTTGTAGTAGAACAAAAGGAATCCCGTCAATTAAGATCTTTCTTTGGCGGCACTAATACTCCATCAACTAATTTTTTCCATTGTGGTTTGGAAAAACCCATCATTGCGATAACAGCAACTAATTTATTTCTGAGGTTTGCAAGCCATTCACGTGAGTTATTTGGTACTTCATTCTTTCCGCGTTCCAGGGCAAACACTGAATGACTGTAGCGAATAACCAAAAAGGTACTTGTCGCTTCATTGGTATAAAAATGTGCGCTATTACCAGTTTTATTTTTAGGATTTTCAACGGGGCGAACGCGAAAACCATAAATTTCGGAGTCACTTACAAGGGTTTTGTTGTCTTCAAAAGCTTCTATGCGCACCCAGTCATATCCATCGCCTTCCTGGTTTGGTGGAGCAGGTAATTTAATACGGATTAAATTACCGATCTTTGGCTTTGAAACAGATAAGGGATTTCCATACGGATCTGTAAGTGTAAATTCTGCACTTCCTGATCCGCATAGCTTTTGCCAGTTATTAATATCTGATAAACGCTCACGTGCCGCCTGAAAATGAAGCAATGCTTCATGCCTTGTATTCAATTTTAATTTAGACGTTGCCCCGGTCTGACTTCCGGTGAATTGCTCGGGGATAATGTCGGAAATCTCTTCCATGCTTCAGGTTAATTAAATAGGTTTTCAGAAAGAGCAACTGAACCAAAAAGTTCTTATTGCTCTTTAAATTTTCAACACTGTGTATTTGTGATTCTTGAAGAGGGTACTGGGTGGACATCCTAACTATTTATGATGATGATCAGATTTCGATATACGAATTGAATCCAACCGTACTTGTTCCTTTATTGAATCAGAGGGAATACTATCACCATATCCTCTCATTTGATAGTAGTCATCCTTGTTACTTCCTTCTATCACAGCTCCATTTCCACTGGAATGATTACTATCATTACCGCAGCTATATAATAAACACGTGAATGAGAAAATATAAAATGTATGTTTAAATTTAATCATGACTTTAGGTTTTTAGATTTACTTATTCAGTTTCAAATAAGAAGCCAATCATTCTTATCATATGTATTTATAACCTGCATGTAATAATGGATCCTGGATTTTTATACAGGGAAAGAATAAAAGCATATTCAAAAAACAGAAAACTTATTACATTATTACCCGGTTCTTGCCGGTTTCTCATTTTTCAACTTCTGTGCGCCGGCTTTTTTCTTTAGCGTTCTGTTTTTTTTGATCTTTCCTGTTATCCTTCTTTCTGTCATCCTTTTTATTAAATAACTTTTGGATGATATTTTTCTTAGGCTCGGTTTCTTCAACCCTGCCAATGTTAATATCATTATCAATGGAAGGCTTTAGTGCATAAACAAAGGCATTTCTTAATACATAATTAATTGCCGTCCACAGGTCCGTATCAGGCTTATCAAATCTTCCCTCAATCGGAAGTTTGGTGGCGACCTGCTCCTTCTTCCAGTTTTCCAAAATGTTTGAAATTCCCTGAACAATATTTTCCCATGTAATTTCAATGGCATTGCCTTCTTTTTTTACTTCAAAGTCTTTGATAATAGGTTTTACATATCCTTTGAATTTTCCTTCCTTTGCTGCAAATTCCGTATAAAGCCCCAGATTTCCTTTCTCTACCTGGAAATTAGCATAAGCTTTAAAAAAAACATTCAGATAAATCATATCGATATTTTTTAATCCAGCATTCAGATCAAATGTCGGTTGTTTTTCCAAAGCATTGAATTTCACGTTCAGATTAAATTTTCCGTTATATACATCTCCGTCTGCAACAAGTTTTGCGGGTAATAAGGTAGCACTGTCATTTACCCTGATTGTTAAATCAAGTGA
>CAZMRM010000042.1:0-2336 GCA_964568515.1 uncultured Chitinophaga sp.
ATCACGGGAATAAAAACGCTTGGTAATCCGATTATTTCTAAGAACGATTGCTTTCGCCTTGGATTTTCTTCCATCCACCATTCCAAGATATTCCTCCATTTCATCATTATTAACCGGATCTCCAGGTAAAAATTTGGAAATGCGATTAATGTAAACAGCTCTATTCATAAATAATTGAAATACTTTTTAGTTCCAGCTTTTATTTTTTAAGATAAACCACAAATTTAATCAATTAATCAGTTCTTTGCTGAACCAGTGCCAATAATTTACAAACATGGAAAATCGGCACGTATAACCGTCAACTGCTCTTGTACCCGGGTCAATCAATTATACAAAATAAAAGCAATTATCTCAATGAATTTTGAGAAAAATAGGCTTTTTCTTTTTTTATTTTAGAAGGGAATAATAAAGGTGCCAACCGTGAAATAACAGTAATGATAGGGGAAAGGATAAGGATGGCTGTTGGTAAAACGATCCCGAATATTCGCACCCGGTTCCTTCTTTCATTACTTCCCGCCCTTCCTTTTTTGGAAATATAATTGGCATACAGCGGGAAAAGTGCTTTACCACGGCCTTCCAGCAGCAGCAGGTTGGATTTGATGGTAACGGCCCCGAGCGCAACCAATTCTTTTTGAAGTCCGGTATATTCATTTACCATCAAGTGGTTGTGTATCGCTGATCCGAATTCAGGGGCATGTGCTCGAAGGTATTCATCCGAAACCCCATATTTTGGGAATATTTTCAGGAACTTATCCTTAACACCTCCCAGAACATAAGCCAGCACTGTAATTAAACTGATGAGGTTTGCCGATTGATCAACATAGGCAATATTACCTACCAGGTTGGCCCTTAATTTACGAAGCTGAATTTTCATTTTTTCCTGGCTGTTTAACCACATGTTACGACAGGAAAGTATGGTAACCACAGGTTTTCCGGCAAATAATTTTTTTGCCTGTTCGGTTTGTAAGAAAGAATTGATGGGAATGCAGATCGATAGATACCAGGGCTGATAGGCCAATATGATCAGATCGTAGTTTTCATCCGGTATGGAAAATGGCTGCAGCTCACAGGCAACACCATGTACTGTTTCAGGAAACACATCAAAAAATTCCATATAGCTCCATGGATACGGATAGGCATGAACAGGTCGGATTTGTTCATAATGAATATGAATATCCGCCTGATTTTCCAGGGATGCAAGTGTTGCACGTACTGCTTTATTCAGCTGCCCCGTTTGTGTGTAATAAACAACAAGTACTTTTTTCATGGGGTTCAAAAATACAAAAAAATGATACATAAAAAGACCCGGCTGCTTCTGAAGCGAACCGGGTCAATGACGGCCTGAATGATTTTTTGTTATTTATTTCTGGTTTCAGTGATATCCTTATCAAATTCGATTTTAATGGTTCTTGCCGGTATTTTATCCGGTGTTATTTCTTTAAAGGCATCCCTCCACAAAATGAGCATTTCTACGAATTGCATATCGCCGGAAGCTTTCGGAATATCTTTCCAGGAAGCTTCAAATTCCCATTCTTCATTACTAAGGATTTGTGGTTTACGATCCGAATGATAGTTGGCATACTCTTTACCATCCGGCATTTTCATCGCTATTTTATTCGGTTCAAAAATCCCTGCTTTATCTCCTGTATATTTTACTTTAAAACGGACATCCGTTCTTGCCGTTTCTTTTTTTGTTTTAATCAACGTAATGATAAATGCGCCTGCTTTTATTTCATTTTGAGAAGCAGGAATCTTGAAATCAGGGATCTCTGTTCCTTTGGCAGTTGAATTGATTTTATACAATCCATCCAGTATAAATTCATAATCCGCTGGTTTTTTATAATCACCTTTTACATTCACAACACGGTAATCATTATCGTTGGGCCTTATCAGCAAGGGTTTTTCATCTGGTTTCGCCGTTTTACCGGCAATGGTAAACGAACTTTCGTTTGCTTTATAAATGATATAATCAGCCGACGTATTATTGATCTTCAGTTTAAATTTGGCTTCGGAGTTGGTGGTTACAGCATCTACGATTCCAATTTGTAAAACACCTGTGTCGATGTATTGATCCTTATAAAAAATTTTTTTGTAATTCTGTGCCTGAGCTGCAAAACAACAGGCAAGTGTTGCAAATGTAAGACTGATTTTTTTCATAACGTGTGATTTAGATGTTTGTTAGTATGAACAATTATTGCAAATTATACCGTTATTCCCCAGTACCACCGACAGCCTTTATTTTATTTGGCAATTTATTAACCTATTCTTGTGGTAAGGTAATGTGGCATAATTATAATTTTAAATATGATAAATTTAGGTGTTTGTATCTATGAGCC
>CAZMRM010000042.1:2346-5462 GCA_964568515.1 uncultured Chitinophaga sp.
CATCCAACATATCCGCACACTCTTCGTAATTTTTTTGTTCAGTCAACCTGCCTTTATAGATTCTTCCCATATTTACGGCACTGGCGCGCCAAAGATCTCCAGATTTTGTAAAATCCTCCGATACTTCCAGCAATTGATCCTTTTTTAAAATACCGGCAGACTGTTCCAGGAATGCTGCAAATAAAAAACGGAAACCGCCGCCGCCTGTTCCAATTTCTTCCTGCATACGAACAATTTGTCCCAGGTATAAGCCTGCTTTACGAGGCCCTAATTTATCCCGCCATTTTCTTATCTGACCAGCCGTGTAATGAATGCCTGTTACGCCACCAATTTTTCCGGGTATGTGTAGCATGTGATTGGTGGTACGTTTAATTCCTTTTACAATGCCTTGTTTCAGAATTTCCTGACTTACCGGTTTTACATGTTCCGGAAAATAAATGTGTCCTTTGGGTGCCAATGGTCCCTTTGCAAAACGTACCCTTAATAAATCTTCTTCCGATAGGCTGGTCACAGTTTCCATCACCGGATCACTGATCATGTAGTGCTTATCTTTCTTGCCGTATACGATTAAATTATGTGCATTGAAATGAAAGCGGTATTCTGGCGGAAAATAAGGCAGATGGAACACACCGACCTGGCAACCAACCGGAACACCTTCTTTGATTTTCTGATTTAAAAAATCCATCGATTGTTGTTCATTCGAAAATTTTTTGCGGGTTACCTTTACCCCAAGTGCTTTACAGGCACGGCTAAAGATCCAGCCAGGCATGCTTCTGTAGGTAATTGCCGGACCATTATTAATGGTTAAAAACGGAATGTGTAAATAAAATAAACCTGAGCCTATACCGAATACCAGCGGCTCTGTCATAAAATCTAAACCGTGATACCGTAATAAACTTGTGGCAACACCATTTTCACAATGTGCCGTTTGAATATGCTTGAATTCTTTTTCCACCGTTATCCTCTAAATTTTTTTAACTCTTCCAGACTAATATCAAATGCTTTGGCGTATTTTTTTAGTTTAGCATCACTCAATGTGTTGAAAACAGACGGTTTAAAATGTCTTTTAATAGTAAATTTCCAAAAGCCCGTGTATCCCGATAGTATTTGCAGATCCATCAGACGGAGTTCCATATAATAACAGATAGGGCTTTTCTCTCCATTTTTTACGGCCAGACGTGCATTTTCCGTGCGCTCTTTAATATCTTCCCAGGCATTGTCCAATGCATCTTTTTTTACATTCCAGCCGGTGCTCAAATCAGTGATGTATTTACCATCACTGTCTTTTACATAACACACTTCACGTGTCATGGATTCCAACGCGGATTTATCTTGTGGTAAATCTTCTTTTTTCATGTATTGATCTGATGAAAGGTAAAATTAAGGAATATATTGTAAATAAAGAATGGAACCAAATCTATAGATAGTTGGGATATTAATTAGTATATTTAGGTTACGCAATTTTTTAATTAATTACAATTTAATCTCTAAAACAAATGAATGCAAAATTTATCCCTTATCACAGGACGCTCCTGAGAGGAGAAGAGCTGCTCGATGAAAGTAAAAAACACTTACAGTTTATGGAAAGCCGAAGAACTGTTCGTGAGTTTTCTACAGAGCCGGTAGCTATGGAAGTGATTGAAAACATTATTATGGCTGCATCTACAGCTCCTTCAGGCGCCAACAAACAGCCCTGGACATTTTGCGTGGTTACGGATCCTAAAATTAAATCAAGAATCAGAGTGGATGCCGAAAAGGAAGAATATGAAAGTTATCATGGACGCATGTCGCAAGAGTGGCTGGAAGATTTAAGTTATCTGGGTACCGACTGGCACAAACCATTTCTGGAAGAGGCACCCGCATTGATTGTCATATTTAAAAAATCATACAACCTGATGCCGGATGGCCGGAAAACAAATAATTATTATGTAAATGAATCGGTAGGTCTGGCCTGTGGTTTTTTGATTGAGGCCATTCATCATTGCGGACTGGTAGCCTTAACACATACACCCAGTCCGATGAATTTTCTAGCCAATATTTTAGAACGCCCCGTAAATGAAAAAGCATTTTTGCTGGTACCCATCGGTTATCCGGTTAAAGATGTAACGGTGCCTGACATACGTCGCAAAAAAACGGAGGATGTGATCGTACATTATTAAAAAAATCCATTGATTATGACGGGCAGGGATAGGGTAATACCCCATCCCTGTTTTATTTTTATTTCCAGAATTGGTAATAATTGAACCATTGTTCAGGATAGCGTCGCACGATTTTTTCGAATTCGATGATGTATTGTTGAAGTAATTCATTTACAGCAATGATAGTTTGTTCCTCTGTTCGTGCACGTTTCAATTGTACAGGCGCTGAGGCAAAAAGGTGATAATGGGAAGCTGTTTCTTTAACAGCAAATACAAAAGTAACCGGTACCCCGAATTTGGCAGCCATTATAAAAGGACCTGCCGGAAATTCTGCAGGCCTTCCCATAAAAGGAACTTCAATGGTTTTGATATGATCGCGGAAACGATCGCCATGCATTACAACCAGTTCATTCCGGTTAAAGGCGTTGTACAGTTCGATCATGTGTCCCAGTTCTCCTTCTTTGATAGCAATGATGTTCACATTTTTTTGCGTTTGAACACTATCCATGTATTTTTTCAGGTTCTCTTTTTCATTTTCATACATCAGGATATTGAAAGAAGTGTTGAGCCTGTTTAACAGTTGTCCTGCAATTTCCCAGTTTCCAACATGTCCACTTATCAGAATGCCACCTTTTCCCGTAGCTGCGATCTGATCCAGTATTTCTCCGCCCTCATGGTTGCGTGTAAAGTTGGTTTTCACGCCCGCGAGCAAGGCTACTTTATCAAGAAGGGTTTGTCCGAATGCATAATAATTTTTATAAACGAACCATCTGGCTTTTGATGGCTTAAATTTTAAAATATGATGATAAAAGAAGAAAATAGGTTTGTTGGAATGCCTTGCAAATAAAAAATAATAAAAGGCTACGAAACGCAGAATGAAATAGGCGGGTTGAAGGCCCAGATGATTGAGAATAAAAACAAAAATTTTGTATCCTAATACAGAGCCCTTTGATTTACCTTCCCATTTTGCCATTGACT
>CAZMRM010000042.1:5472-8487 GCA_964568515.1 uncultured Chitinophaga sp.
TATTAATTTTTTTGATCCGGTTCAAGTGATAATACTATTCAATTTAGCAGAATTGGGTGCTGATGAATCAATTGAATTTTATAATATTCGAATCAATCATTTTATCCCATTACAGATGGGGAATTGTCGAAGTTTTTAAGTTGAAAAGTGAGTAATTATTTTCTATTTTTTAATATATGGGTTACACCTCTTTTAAATTACATGGATATTTTTTCCGCTACTTTTTTGCCTACATAGTCGTAAAAATCCTGGAATGTATAAATACTGATAAAATCTTCAGCAATCACTTTAAAACCAAAATTACTTTCTATGATAACAACGAGGTCAACATAATCGAGGCTGTCAAGGCTAAGTGTTTCGCGAAGATTGGCAGAAGGAGAAATTTTATCAGCATCTACTTCAAATTCCTCAACTAAAAATTCATTGATTCTTGAAATGATTTCTTGTTGTGTCATTACTTGTTTAGTTAGTGTTTGTTGTTATGTGTTTTTGTTTGTTTATTGTTATGTTATTTTTTGTATGATCAAGGATGAATTGGTCCCTCCAAAGCCAAATGAATTGGATAAATAGGCATTTATCTTTTTTTCAGTTGTGTTAGCCGCGATATTTAGTTTTGCAGAGGCTTCATCCGGATTCTCAAAATTAATATTGGGTGCAACAAAATCATTTTGCATCATTAAAGTGGAATATACGATTTCACTGGCTCCGGCCATCCAGCACTCATGTCCTGTTAATGATTTAGTAGAACTGACCAATGGTTTTGATTGCCCGAATACAGCATCAATTGCCTGTGCTTCGGCAAAATCGCCACCCGGAGTGGAAGTTGCGTGTGCATTGATGTAATCAATTGCCGAAGCATTTAATTTTGCATCATCCAGTGCCATGTGAAGCGACCGGATTTGTCCTTCCACACTGGAGTTGGAGATGTGTTCACCATTGGAAGAGAATCCATATCCCACTACTTCAGCAATAATCGGAGCACCGCGTTTTACAGCACTTTCATAACTTTCCAGTATAACAGTTGCGGCTCCACCGCTGGGAATAAGTCCATCCCGATCCCTGTCAAACGGACGTGAGGCTTTTGTTGGTTCATTTTCACGGATAGAAAAAGCACTTAATCCGTCAAAGCTGCCAAAGGCATAACGGTTAATCTCCTGAGCACCACCGCAAATAATATGTTTTTGCAGTCCCCATTTGATCATCAGATAACCTAATCCGATTGCATGTGAACCACTTGCACAAGCTGCACTGATCGTAAAATTTATTCCTTTTAATTTGAAAATGGTAGACAGATTCATACTTACCGTGCAATTCATGGATTGAAAAATGGATCCTGAACCCAGTAAAGTAGTATCCTTTTTTTCGCGGATGATGTCAATGGCTTCAATAACAGCCTTTGCAGAGCTATCATTGCCATACAAAATACCAACTTCATTTTTTTCTACCCAATCCATTTCCATTTTGGCTTGTTGCATGGCTTCAACGGTAGCCATGTAAGCATATTCTGCTTCTTCTGAAAGACCAATACGTGATCTTCTGTCCAATACTCCTTTTAATTGAGGTGCCTCCAGAATCCCGGTAAGTCCGGAACGATAGCCCCAGGCTTTACGTTCCATATCCATACCGATTCCTGATTTACCGGTGTATAAGGATTGTTTAACTTCGTTCAGATTTTTCCCCAAGCAGGACCATATTCCTAATCCTGTTATAACGACTCTGTTATTCATTAGTTGGTTAAAAAAGAACCCAAAGATAGCGTATTTTTTGCATGGATAAACATGCAATTATCAACTGTATAGGCCACCATTAATTGATAATACCTGGCCGGTTATATAAGATGCTTTATCAGAAGCCAGAAAGGAAACGGCTTCTGCCACTTCTTCTGCAGTTCCAAAACGATTGAGTGGAATTAATTGTTTAAAATCTTTTTCATCTATCCCTTCTGTCATGTCTGTTTTGATAAATCCGGGTGCCACACAATTTGCTGTAATGCCTCTGCGGCCCACTTCCTGGGCCAATGCCTTGGTAGCACCAATAACACCTGCTTTGGCAGCTGAATAATTCGTTTGACCCGGTAATCCTTTTAATCCTGATAGAGAAACCACGTTTACAATGCGTCCGTATTTTTTTACCAGCATGCCTTTTATGATCAGACGGGTAACATTGAAAAAGCCTCCCAACCCAATACCCAGTACACTGTCCCATTCTTCATTACTCATCCACATCAGTAACTGGTCTTTTCGTATTCCGGCATTGTTTATCAGAACAGAAATTGGTTTGTCCGGATTATTTTCGAGCCATTTTCCCAGTGTTCCTTCTACTTCTTCCTGATTCGCTACATTAAACTGCATGATTTCTCCGTCACTGCCTTTTTCTCTGATCAGTTCAAGTGTTTTTTCTGCCTCTTCTTTTTTAGAGGTATAATTAATCAATACAAAGTGGCCACTTTCAGCCAGTTTTATGCATATGGCACGCCCAATACCTCTTGAACCACCTGTTACTAATGCGTATTTCATTGTTCAGTTAATTATAAAATAAATTATAGTAATCCGGAATTGCTGGATTGAAGATGCTTTTTAATGGATGCTAATTTTTTATAAAGAATCGTATCGTCTTCGAATCGTGGAACCAGTGTGCGGATTTGTTGATAAACCTGCTGACTGGCATCCGAGAGTTTTTTGTCTATTTGTAATGCATCAATCGATTGTACAGCCGTCAGTAATTCAATGGCCAGTACCTGATAGGCATTTTCAACAACTTTAGCTGTAATGAGTGCAGCATTGGTACCCATACTTACAATATCCTGGTTATCATTATTGTTGGGAATACTGTGAATATACATCGGATTGGAAAGGGTCTGACTTTCAGCAGTTGTTGAAGTAGCAGTGAATTGTGCGGCCTGCATGCCAAGGTTCAATCCTAATTTTCCCAGATTGGCAAAAGGTGGAAGTTTGCCATTCAGTTTGTCATTCATTAAAAAATTCAATTGCCTTTCTGAAAGCATGGTCAGCTTGG
>CAZMRM010000042.1:8497-9733 GCA_964568515.1 uncultured Chitinophaga sp.
TATCCATTTCCAGTGCTACATAATCACCATGAAAATTGCCACCATGAAGTACATTGTTATTGGCCTTGTCAATAATAGGATTATCATTCACAGAGTTTACTTCATTTTCTACAATGGTTTGTGCATTTAGCAGGGTATCGTAAACGGGCCCGAGAATCTGCGGTACGCAACGTATGGAATAGTATTCCTGTACTTTGTCTTCGAATACATCTACTGACCGGTGATCACTATCAAACAAATGTTCCTCCCTTTTGCGGATGAGTTTGCTGGTGGTCATTGCTTTGTTCATGGCATTCGCCACCGAACGTTGTCCGGTATGAGGTTTTACAGCATGCAATTCTTTTGAAAAATGATCGCTGTAGGATTCAACCATTTCTATGATCAGTATGGAAGCAGAAATGCTCCAGTTTAAAATCTGTTTTGCATGTAACAGGTTCACCATAGCAATACCGGTCATTACGGAAGTGCCATTGATCAGACCCAATCCTTCACGCAGGTGGACAGCAATCGGTTTTAAGCCGACTTCTTTAAAAACGTCTGCTGTGGGCCGTAGCTGTCCTTTGTAAGTAACTTCACCTTCACCAATCAGGTTAAGCGACAAATGTGCAAGTTGCACGAGATCGCCACTGGCACCCACACCGCCATGCTCAAAAATTTGCGGATAGATATCCTGATTGATCAGCTCTTTCAATAAAAGCACTACTTCCGGATGTATTCCTGAATAACCTTGCATTAATGAGCTTAGCCTGCAAATCATTGCTGATTTTACAAATACATCGGACAAGCGATTGCCAGCTCCTGTACAGTGGCTACGTATAAGATTATATTGAAGATCAATACGATTCTGATCACTGATTCGGTATTGTGCCATGGGGCCAAAACCGGTATTGATTCCGTAAATGAGTTTATCTGTGGAAAATTCTTTCAGAAATAAAAAGCTTTCTTCTACTTTGGCAAGAGCAGCTTTGTCGAGCTCAATTTTTTGGCCCTCATATAAAATTTTTTGAAAGTCCTCAATTCTTAAAGGTGCTTTTCCAATATTGATCATTTGAACTCTATTCTCTTTTTGTGTATTTATTTTTGAGAGCATTCTATGTAATTTTATCTTGCAGCTGCGCGGTGAAAAAACATGCAAAAATAGGCTTTTATTGATTATCTGCAAATTAAACCCGTTGACTTTACCTGGGTGAGTACTGATAGCTGTGAAAAACTTAACGTTTTGAAGAAAACCGCAGC
>CAZMRM010000042.1:9743-10974 GCA_964568515.1 uncultured Chitinophaga sp.
CCGCAGCAATTCTTTTCGGATTTTTTGATTTATCTCAGGAGTAGCATCTGTTATCAGAATAAGAATAATAAATAAACCGCCAACAATACCGCTCCTTATAAATAGATCCAGATACAGATTATTTATATAAGGCAGAATGTATCCCGGTACAAAACAGACAGCAGCAATGAAGATGAGTTTCACTGTGTTGACATCATAGGGCTGCATGTTGTAAACACGGTACAGCAAAACGAATCGCATCGCATTGCCAAAAATAAGTGTTATGCAGGTTGCAACAGCAGAGCCAATAATGCCAAATACAGGTATAAGCAAGTAATTGGTAAGTACCGTTACTCCAACCAGAAGAAACACAAAATAAGTATCGTATCGAAAATACTTTGAGTTGACTATGATCACCTGATTAATACCGGTTGCCATTTCAACAACATAACCTGCACTCAAAATCAGAATTACATTTTTTCCGGAAGCAAATGCCGGTGGCAGTATATTCATGATGTTGTCAATATTGGTCCATATACCAATAAATAACAGCAGTCCAACTGTAAACTGACTGTTACAGGTTTGTTTGTACAGCTTATGAATTTCCGTAATATGATCTTTTTTGAAATGCTCAGCTACAATGCTGGAAGTAATACGATAAATGGAGCGTGCAGGAATTAAAATGATAGTTCCAAAATAAAACGCAATTCTGTAAATACCCGTTTGTGCTTCGCCCAACAACTGATTCACCATGATGTTATCAATATTTACAATAATGGCTCCTGCACCACCTGCTAAAATGGAGTAAAGGCTGAGACGTATCATCTCTTTACGCAACTCCTTGCTTACAAAGCCTCTCACCGGTTTGATGTGCCATTCTTTTTGTTTGATGATGTAATACAATAGCATCAAGGTGGGAAGACAGGTAAATAAAATGTATAAAAAAATAAAAAGCGAAAAATCAATGAGCTTAAAAAAATAAACAACCATGATAGCGATGATGGAGATTCGCTGAATAACCTCTTTTGCAACCGAACCTATTACGGAATTGTAGCAAGCCCTTAAATAGCTGTCGAAAATATTAAAGAAAACAGTAAAAAAGGTGAGTGGCATCAGATAAAAGATGTAATTCGTAAATAGTATGGATTTTTCCTTATTGCTTTCAATAAGGTAAGATTTAAAAAAAAGGAAAACGACCCAGCAGATTAAAAAGCCGATAAAAGAGACCAGTATGGCATAAAATAAAAAGCCT
>CAZMRM010000042.1:10984-15083 GCA_964568515.1 uncultured Chitinophaga sp.
TTTACTGGAATCGCGGAAATACGGAAAAAATTTTACAGTAACCGAAGTGAAACCCATGTTTGCAAACTGTGCAAAAAGTGCAGCATAAGAAATAATGATTCCTATTGCACCATTTTCTGCCGGTGTCAATAAATGGGATAAGGCAATAACTGTGATAAATCCCAGCACTGCTCCTGCATATGAATAAATAGCATTTTTTGTGGCTTGTTTTTCAATGATTCCCAATGTGTGTGTATTAAGATTTATAAAATGAATAAGAAAACAAATTCCTATTTGGGAGCCTGAATTTCCGACATGATGTGATCATTATTTTGATGATTATTTAAACATGTCTTTGGAAAGTGGTGTTCCTCTTTCCAGATTCCTTGCTGCTTTTTTACCGATGATCTCACACAAAAACTTGGGTGCTAGGCCATTTCCAGGGCGGATGGAACGAATATTTTTAGCTGTAAGCAGCTCTCCTTCCCGGATATCTTCCACAACGAAAAGTGATCGGGCAAATTTTCTGCTTTTCTCAACTTTCGTGGATAGCATTATTTCTTTACTTCCCAAGGCCGCCTTCATTCCACGAACACTGTCCACCATTTTTTTAAATTCATGAGGTTCCATGGAAAATGCAGAATCGGGACCACCCAATGAACGATCCAGAATAAAATGTTTTTCAATGATCACTGCTCCCAATGCAACCGCCCCTATGGGCACCAGCTCGCCTAGTGTATGATCGGATAAACCTACATGACAGTTAAACTTACTGCGAATGGTGGGAATAGAATTCAGATTAACTTCATCCATTGGGGTTGGATAAGCGGAGGTACATTTGAGTAAAATGATCTGATCATTTCCTTCTGCTTTACAGGCATCTACGGCATCCTGAATATCACTTTCCCTGGCAATACCTGTGGATATGATCATTGGCTTTTGTTTGGCGGCTGTATACCGGATCAATGGAACATCCGTGATTTCGAAAGAAGCGATTTTAAATGCAGGTACTTCCAGTTTGTGAAGAAAATCAACTGCTTCATAATCAAACGGAGAAGATAAGAACACCATTCCCAGCTCTTCTGTTAACTTTTTTAAGGGTTCATGCCATTCCCAGGGCGTATAAATTTCTGAATACAATTCAAAGAGTGATTTTCCATCCCATAACGTACCTCCACCGATCATAAAATCACTTTTATCGGAGTCAATCGTGATGGAAGCAGGATTGATAGTTTGTAATTTTACACAATCAGCTCCGGCTTTTTTTATTTCATGAACCGTTTTAACGGCAAGGTCAAAGTTTTGAAGATGATTGCAAGATAATTCTGCAATAATAAAGCAACTTTCATTCTGATCAATTTTTTTTCTCCCTATATTAATTGTGTCCATCAGGCAATCCTTTTAGCGTATTCAGGTAAATCAGATCCATAAAATGGTCGTCTATTTGACTTCAAAGGTATGAATTTTACTGATTATTTATTAGTTCCGCCTTTTAGCAGCACATAGGTCCGGTACCTGTTCTTTATACTGTCCCGCTTTTGTAGTTTGAACCCTACCTTCAGAAAGATCTTATTAGAAGCAACATTGTCATTCTTTACTTTCCCAACGATGGTTATCCCCGGATGTGTTTTTAAATAGTCGTTTATTGCTTTTAACAGGATAATATCCCCGTATCCTTTTCCCCGAAATTTGCCATCAATGGAATAACCAATCTCTGAAGTATTATTTTCTTTATCAAATCGAATTTGTCCCAAAGGAGTTTTATCCTTTTTAAAAAAATAAAGTGTTGTGTTTTTGTTCTGAAGTTTACTTCTGAACCATTTTGTATGTTGATGAAGGGGGATAGGATCCTGATTAAACGAATTTTTTCTTACTTCTTTTTCATTGGTCCACCGGTAATAAACGAGCAGATCGGAAAGTTTGGCTTTACGAA
This sequence comes from uncultured Chitinophaga sp., assembly GCA_964568515.1. Lineage (GTDB taxonomy): Bacteria > Bacteroidota > Bacteroidia > 2-12-FULL-35-15 > 2-12-FULL-35-15 > 2-12-FULL-35-15. The sequence goes on from CAZMRM010000042.1 coordinate 12,897, forward strand.
GGGTGAGTGCTCTTTCTTTTTCAAATTTATCAAAAACGGCTAAAATTGCTTTATCCGATTGTCCGTTAAAGTAGCTGGATTTATTTTTAAAATAACATTCACGTTCCGATGTTTTTTGTAGCAGCTCCATTTGTTCATTAAAACGAATTGCAGCAAAGGCAATCTTATTTTTGAGTAAAAATGAATATATATTTTTTTGATTAACAGCTGTTTGATATATAAAAAGGGCACCACCCACACTCGCGTATTCATAAGCGACTGTACTTGCCGAGCATATAGCAGCATGCGATTTTTTCATTAACGAACATATTTTTTTTTCGGAAAGATTGGAATAAACATCAATGGCAACGTGTTTATTGCTTTGTATCAGCTTTTTTAATTCGTCATCATAGTCATAAAATCCGCCTACCACAATGTCTATATCTGATATTGCTTTATTTTGCAGGCATTTTTTTAAGGCTTTACACGTGTAATTGTAAATGTCTGTACCTCCCATATTGATGAAGATGCGAATGTTTTTTTTGGGAAATGTATGGATTACAGGTAAATTATTTAAGAATGATTTTCTTAAGATCGCATATTTTACCCCTAAAAATAACTGAGTGTAGTATTCTTTTGAATATTTTTTTTCATCAATGCCTTCACTGTGATTGATAACCACATCAGCAAGAAAATGTTTGTCATGGATATCATCAATACACACTAGTTTGAAACATTTTTCTTTAAGGACAGCTTGATAAGAGGTATCAAATTGATATCCATCTATGACACATATATCCTGAAGTTTTATTTTTTCAGAAAGATGTTTCACTTCTTTCTTGTAATCATTTGAAACAGGAATTTCAATTATTGAATCACAGACAGCGAGAATTTGATCTTTTAAAAATTTTTCCGGTTGTTGAATGATGAACTGACAGGAATATTTTTTTTTCAACATGCCGGCCAAGCTTAAGAGTCGTATAACATGTCCATAACCGGTGGTCAGGTCTCCATCTGCTCTTAGAAAAATTTTTTTCTTTTTTAAACGAATCATGATTAGTTGGTTGCAATACTATTCTGAAGAAAATAAGGATAAATCTTTTGTATTCAGAGAATCTAAATTTTTTTCTGTACAATGTCTTTGTTGATATTCACCAGGATGGGGTGATTAACCAGAATCGTTTCAATTTCGCTGTAGTTTAACTGATCGGCATGATATTTTTCCATCAGTATTTTTATCAGCTCAAAATCACTCGTGGTGTCAACTGTAATTCTTAAATCCTGGTGATTAACAAGCTGGGTAATGTGATAAAACTCGGTGCTACCCGAACGGTTATTCCAGATGTAAGGTGTTACGTGCTCGCGATCAGAAGCCGATGTAGCATTTCTAAATGCTTCTTCCAGTGAAGCAAATGAAAAAATTTCAAAATCAAATCCTCTTGCAAATGTTCGTTCAATAACATTGCTCATATACAAATTGAGATTGTTTAACTGCAGATACTTTTCTATTGCATTTCTGATCAAATGGGGGTCAATTAACGGGCAATCCGAAGTAACCCGAACAATTACATCCAGCCCAAACTCTTTTGCAGCTTCGTAATAACGGCTAAGAACATCGTCTTCACTGCCACGGTATATCCGGATGGCGCGTTCCAAAGCAAACTGACAAATACAATCATCTGTTTCATTAACAGTGGTTGCAATAAAAACAGGAAACCCCGTTTTTTGCAGCCGTTCAAGATGATAGTGCAATAATGGCTGTTGCTTTACTTCCTTTAAAATTTTACCCGGCAATCTGCTGCTGGTCATACGTGCCTGCGTGATGATGCCAATACTTAACTGTTTTTGTTTTGAATCATTCATAGGACTTTATATAAGCATGGATTCTCCTTAAACGTCAACCGCGTGTATATTCGCCCCAAAGTATTTATTGATAAACTCTTCACTTTTTCCGATACCACCACCAAAATTTAAAACCCGGCGATTTTTTATACGCTGTGTTAGGGCTGTTAAAAACTACTCTTATTTTTAGGTTCATCAAAACAGGAGGGAGCGAATCCGGAAATTTGATAATGCTTTTATGAAGATTTCCGTAGTCTTCCACGTGTGTATCAACATCTGTTTCAGACGGGTTTACTTTCATCTTTTCCATATATTTTTTCAATGATGTATAACGGACGTTTCTTGCTTTCCTCACTGATTCGTCCC
>CAZMRM010000043.1:0-377 GCA_964568515.1 uncultured Chitinophaga sp.
TAAATAAGAAGGAGATGTTGTAGAGGGTATCCTGTTCCATGCAAAAATGGGAACCACCAATGATGTTTATATTATACTTGATCGCCAGTGAGGTAAAGAGTGCGATATACTGATCCGTATAACTGGTCAGTTCACGGATGGCATCAGCAGGCTTATCATTTTTCATAAACGAAAGCAGTTGCATGGTGAGCATTTCCGGGAATACAACAAAATCACTTTTATAATCGGATGAAGCATCCACAAAATACTCACACTGTCTGGAAAATTCATCAAAATTTTTGATGGATCGCATCTGATACTGTACTGCACTTACGCGAACATACGGGGAGTAATTGATCTGAAGTTTGGAATGCTCATTTCTATAAGAGAAATTCGTC
>CAZMRM010000043.1:387-7797 GCA_964568515.1 uncultured Chitinophaga sp.
ATTCCAATAAAGTGGCAAAACCACAGGATTCATGATCATTGGGAAGGTAATCAGGAAGAATGCGTTTTAAAGAAAACCCATTTGCCAGTTGTGCCGTTAAAACCGGGTCATACAACTTTTTATCAATAACCTGGGTGACATACTCATCAATGGACATTTTGTGCTGGTGGTTGATATAATTTGGAAGTCGTCCGCCAATTAGAATACGTTTCAAATTGTAATGCTTCACAAGGTTTTTTCTTGCATCATACAATCGCCGGGATAGTTTCATTCCACGATGGGTAGGATCCACCATAATTTCCATTCCATAAAGCGTATCTCCCTTAGTAGTGTGATTACGAATATTTCCATGGTCAGTGAGCTCACCCCATGAGGATGTTTCCTTATAATTATTAAAATCCAGGATCAGGCAGCAGGAAGATGCCACTATTTTATTTTGCATGACAATGCATAATTGTCCTTCCGGAAAAATAGTGATTAAATTAGTAAATTGAGTGGTATTCCAGGGTTTCATCCCCGGAAAACATTTTAACTGCAAATCAACAATTTGTTTGTAGTCGTTTTTTTTTATTTTTCTCAGTTTTATTTGCGTGGTTTCGTGAGTAATTATTTCTTGCATCATATCGAATTGCTTTTATGAATTCATCAATCTGGTGATAAACAATAACACCAATGAATTTTTTGTTTTTAAAATTCTTCTTCTACTATATTTGAGAGGAGCCCAAAACTGTATTGACTGTTTTCGTGATTATTGCTCTTGGCCGAATGAATCAAAATGATTATATAACCCGATTTTGAAATGCCTTGTCCTTTTGTATGCTGACAATATAAAGGGGCCACATAAATGATTTAGTAATTCCATCATGCAGCCCCCTTATTTAACCATGTGAAAAACTAAACAACACAAATGTATTGTTTCAGTTTCAAATTAAAATTGATATTTATCAATTTTGATAAAAAGGTTTAATAAGGGTGCTGTTAATCCTTACACATTTTCTCGACTCCGAAAACAAAATGCATCCTAAACTTATCAGTAACTTTTTCAATAGTGAAAGTTACTGGTAGCATAATATTGAAATAATAATTTGATAAGATGGAAATAGTAAGGAAGAATAATTATTCTTTCGATGATAGCGGAAGAAACGTTGAATAAAAAAAGGGAACTTTTTATGGTTCCCTTCTTATTTTATAGTCCTAATTCTTTCAGTGATTGATCGAGGATAGAAATGCCTTCATCAATGTGATGTTCGTTAATGACCAGTGCCGGTCTTACACGAATGGAATGACTGCCGGCTCCTAAAATCAGCAGGTCATTGTCCAGTGCTTTTTTTATAAGCTCATCACGTTGTTGTGTAGTGGGTAAATCAAAGGCGCATTGCAGGCCACGGCCACGTACATTTGAAATTTTCCGGTTCGATGACAGTTCTGCAAGTTTACTCAAGAGGTAAGTTCCCATGATATGAGAATTTTCTACGAGTTTATCTTTTTCAATGATTTGTAAAATTTTAGTAGCTCTTACCATGTCTGCCAGGTTACCTCCCCAGGTTGAATTAATTCTTCCTGGTGTTGTAAAGCAGTTGTCTTCAATTTCATCTATCCGGCCAGTCGATAAAATGCCACAGGTTTGCATTTTTTTTCCAAACGACAAAATATCGGGAACAACATTGAAATTTTGATACGCCCAGAATTTACCGGTTAAACCAACTCCATTTTGTACTTCATCAAAAATCAGCAGAATTTCTTCTTCATCGGCAATGGTTCGTAAAGCCTGCAAAAATTCGCCTCTGAAATGATTGTCTCCACCTTCACTTTGAATGGGTTCTATAATGATAGCACAGATGTCATCTTTGTGATCACGAACGGCCTTTTTTATTTGCTCAATGGATTGCTGTTCCTGAACAATCAGCTTTTTCAGTGATTCTTCTGTTAATGGAAAAGTGATCTTGGGATTATCGATGCGTGGCCACTTAAACGTTGCAAAGTAATCGGTTTGTACCGGTTTGCTATTGGTAAGTGACATGGTGTAACCGCTTCTTCCGTGAAAGGCTTGTTTAAAATGGATAACCTGATGTCCTTTTTCTTCTTTATATCCTTTTTTAAAATTCTTTTTTACTTTCCAATCCATCGCTACTTTCAATGCATTTTCTACTGCTAATGCACCACCGGAAATAAAGAATACATGCTTAAAGGGAGGGGGCATTGCCACCCGGGCAAATGTTTTTAAAAATTCTGCGTATTGCCGTGTGTAAAAATCAGAATTAGAGGGATTCTCCAGTGCAGCAATGGTCAGCTCTTTTTTAAAATGCTGGTCACCCAGCATATCCGGGTGATTGTGTCCAAGTGCATTGGTTGCAAAGTAGGAGAAAAAATCAAGGATCTCACGATTATTCAATGAATCATAGATATAACAATCATGCGATTTCTCCAGGTCAATCGTAAATTTGAACCCGTCTGCCAGAATATATTTTTTTAAAATATCAAGAATTTCTGCTGATTCTGTAATCAGTTCCTTACTGTTGATCTTAGGATCCATGTGTTCAAATTTTAGAGTGGAACAATATAAGTTATTTTCTGATGAACAATTTGTCTTTTGCTCTTCTTACTTTTGCTAATGGAAATGCCCAGTCGTTTGCTTCATCACGTGTACCAAGAGGTAATAAGGTAACACTTTTTAATCCGAGTTTATCAAGGCCAAGCAATTCATCCAATGCAGCGGGGTTAAATCCTTCCATCGGAGTGGCATCAACACCTTCAACAGCCGCAGCAGCAATGCCTATTCCAAAAGCAATGTATGCCTGACGAGCGGCCCAGTTATAATTTGCTTCCGGTTCTCGTTGTGTCATACCCATCAAAATACTGCGGTAATGCTCCAGTGATTCAATGGTTACTTTTCTGATAGCAACGTTTGACTGTAGAAAATCAGCAACACGCTCCTCTGTAATGTGATCCCATGCTGCAAAAACAAGCAGGTGGGAACCATCGGTTATTTGTTGCTGATTGTTGGCGATCGGTACAATTTGTTTTTTTAATTCCGGATCAGTAATGACCAGAATGGTATAAGGTTGTAATCCTATACCGGATGGAGATAATTGAATCGCATTTAAAATACGTTCTACTTTTTCATCGGAGACTTTTTTGCCGTTCATTTTTTTTACTGCATATCTCCAGTTCAAGGCATCCATAAAATGGGTAGTGCTTACTGTTTCTTCTTTGTCAATAATTGTTGTACTCATAGTTTGATTAATTAAAATTAGAAAAAATTACGTTGTTATTCATATTTCTCTTTTACAGGAAAATTTTCTTTTAAATCAAATGCTTTTGCAAGCAGTTCGAAGGAGCGGAAACGATCTGCTTTGGAATAAGTCATTGTAGTGAGTATGATCTCATCCACTTCAAATTCTTTTGCGAGAGTTTGCAGTTGTGATTTTACGGAATCAATTGTTCCGGATATGATCCGTCCTTTGTTATTATTAATGCGGAAAAGTTCTTCGGGTGAAAAACGGTAATCTGCAATTTCTCCGGCACTTCCCATCGGTTCAAAAATACCCCGCTCGAATTTAAGGAGATTGTAATCACTTAACTTGCGGAGTGAAGCTGCTTTTTCTTCGGTATCTGCACAGATGACGCTGATGGCAAGCATTACTTTGGGTTCTTTTAAATTGTCGGATGGCTGGAATTGTGCACGGTATTTCTTTACCATTTCGGGAGAGGCATGTCCATTAATAAAACGGGCCACCACAAGCCCGATTCCTAACCGTGCCGCGATGGTACTGCTTCCACCTTCACTGCTGCAGAGTATCCATTGTGTGGGTATACCTGAACTTTGAGGAACAGCCAGTATCCGGCCGTAACCGGTGGATGCCTCATCACGGAAAAAAGCATTCAGATGCTCCAGCTGTGAAATGTAACTTTCTTCACTAAAGGTGTTGGACGGGTTTAACAGGGCTGCTGTAACACGGTCGCCGCCAGGCGCACGTCCCACACCCATATCAATTCTGCTGGGAAACAATGTTTCCAGCATCCGGAAATTTTCTGCCATCTTTAAAGCACTGTGGTTGGGAAGCATAATACCACCCGAACCGATACGAAGGGTCGTGGTTTCATCAGCCAGCTTTACCATCAGAACTTCCGGCGCTGAACCGGCAATTAAAGTAGAGTTGTGGTGTTCGGATACCCAGAAACGGTGATAACCCAATTGTTCGGCAAGTTTTGCTGTTTCAATGGTTTCGTTAATAGCCTGTCCGGCATTTCCGCCTTTTCGGATAATGGATTGGTCCAGTATACTGAGTTTGATTTTCTGTGTCATGTTTTTATTCCATCAGGCAGCTCAACTGCTTTAGCAGCAAATCAATCTGATCCTTTAATTGTACATACTCTTTTTCTTTTAATGAAAGACATTTACCTAAAACATCCGGTACCTTTTTAGCTTTTTGTTGTAGTTCATTTCCTGCTTTTAACAAGGAAATAATTACACTTCGTTCATCCTCGGTATCCCGCTGGCGGGAAATGAATTTCTTTTGTTCCAAACGCTTCAATAGTGGCGTTAATGTTCCGCTATCCAGATATAGGCGATTTCCAAGCTCTTTCACCGTAATGGCTTTTTCTTTCCACAAAACCATCATCACCAGGTATTGGGGATAGGTGATGTCCAGCCTTTCCAGCAAAGGACGGTATTGATTGGTTAACCGACGGGAAAGTGCATACAGTTTAAAACAGAGTTGATTTTCAAGGCAATGTTTATCCATTTTGTAAAATTCAATTGTGCAAAATTAAATAGTATCAATGAGAAAAAACAAAAAAAATACATGTTTTTTGAACATGCATTTTTTTTGTTCTCTTAACTGGTTGTGAGATAGTGATTTAAACGGATGTGAGTTATCTGGAAATGACCAATGTGGAAGTAATGTCTTTTAACCATAAGGAACCGGCATCCACTGATTTTTTCCAGCTGTCAAGACTAATGATCATCAGATCAAATTCATTGAATAATTCTTTTGTGATTTCTTTGCTGGATTGCAAACGAATATGATTAGGAGCAATTTGCTCGATGGTTCGAATACGTTCTTTCAAATCCGGAAATCTTTTGGTGGTACCGGTTGTATCGAGTATGGTAACCTGGGAATCATTGTTATGAATTAATTTTTGTCCGTATTTGATCAAATAATCATCGTGTTCATTAAACAGTGGGATCAGGATACGTTTGGGATCGCTAAGCTGTTTGTCAATATAAATTCCAACCGGTACATGAGATTTGGAAATAATCATCCGGCTGTGTTCATCCAATACAGAACTGTCAAACATTTTTTCTTTTCCGGTTACTGTATTTAAAAGTTTTTCAGGATTAATAATACGGCTGGTAAAACCCAGTACTTTACCAAGTAAGCTTCCTTCAAATATGGATTGTCCGACACCTATCAATAACAGATCGAATTCTCCCTGGTTGGCTATGTTTGAAATGTCAGTTTCCACATCACTGGTTTCTTTAAACAAGGTCGTCACTTTTTGATTCAGTCGTTTTGCCTCTTCCACCACTGGTGCAAAGCTTTCCCGCTCATATTCATCGGAGTTGAACTGATTCAGTTCGTTAGCCAATGACAGGTGCATGGCTGTTAAAGAAGCATTTTCATCTAATTTTTTTACAAAGGCACTGGAAAGTAATAACAGTTTTTTCCCGGACTCCGGATTACTGAATGAAAAAAGGATCCTGAAAATACTGATCTCTTTGGATGGAATTTCCTGTGTTTTACTTTTTCTGAAAATCCGGTTGATGATATCGAGGCAGGGACCTGTCATGATCGTCGTAATAAGGGCCATGATCACCAGCATTGCAAATATTTCGGAAGACAATACTCCCAGATCGTACCCAATGTTCAGGACAATTAATTCCATCAGTCCTCTTGTATTCATGAGTACACCAATAGTCAAACTTTCTTTCCAAGGTTGTCTCATAAATTTTGCAGCCAGCGCACTGCCTAAAAATTTACCGGCAATTGCTGTAAGTACAATGAAACCGGTAATGATCCATGCATGCGGATCATTTAATAACCCGATTTGTGTACGTAAACCTGTTAATACAAAGAACAGTGGCAACAGGATAACAAGCGCCACATCTTCTACTTTTTCAATCAGAATACTTCTGAATTTGTCATTTTCAGGCATGATGGTACCTGCCATAAAAGCTCCGAATAATGCATGTATTCCGATGACTTCAGTCAGATAAGCGGAGATGATCAAGGAAAGGAAAAAGATGGCTACAATAGGACGACTCAAATTTTCTCTGGAGGAATAAATATCCCCCACACGCTTTAAAAAGGGTTTTACCAGTTTTAACATGAGGAAAACATAGAGTATTGCCAGGGCTATTGTATAGAATGAACTTCCGATAGAGCCTGCTTTAACAATAGCGATCACGGTTGCCAGAATACACCAGGCAGTAATGTCATCAGCTGCAGCACAGGTAATAACAATCATCCCTAATTTTGTTTTATGGATCCCTCTCTCACGAATAATGCGTGCAAGTACAGGAAAAGCGGTAATACTCATGGATATACCCATGAAAAGAGAAAACGAAAGAAAATTGATAGTGGCAGGTGCATAGTCTATATACAGATAATAAGCTAGCCCCATACCCAGTGCAAAGGGAACAATAATACTGGCATGACTGATCACTACCGCTTCATGTGCTTTTGACTTCAGTATTTTCACATCCAGTTCCATACCGATCACAAACATAAAAAGGATCAACCCGATCTGACTTAAAAACTGAAGATTGCCTAATGAATTGACAGGAAAAAGAAAATGGGAAAATTCAGGATAATAATGTCCGATGACAGAAGGGCCAAGAAGGATACCGGCAATGATTTCACCGACTACCTCTGGTTGTTTAATACGTGTGAACAGCCAGCCCATGGTTCTTGCAGCAATGATGATTGTAATGATCTGTGCCAGGAGTAAAGCCAAAGGATGTTCCATTGCATGTTTTAAGCCTTCCAGGAAATGATTCCAGTTCGCCGTTTCACCCGAATTTGCCTTAGCCAATGTTCGGCCGGTTTCCAGCACGCCTCCTTTGATGATGACAAAATAAATCAGTAACGAAAAGATACCAATGGTTAAAATATAAAAGGATACATTTCTTAGTCTGGTCATAGAAAATTGAATAAAGGATCAAACATCAAATTAACAATTGCAAAAATGCTTAATTTTTATGCAATTGAAAATAATACAGGAAGGGATATGTAACAAAACGGTAAAAAAATGTAATAAAACTAAGGTTGAAAAATACGGAATACCTGATCTCTGTAAGAATCGCTTAGATTGAAGCGCAGGCTGCTGCCATCCAGGCTTTTTAATGTGGAAAGTATTTCCGATGAAGTATAGGACTGAACTATTTTTTTGAAATCAATTGCTTTT
>CAZMRM010000043.1:7807-14981 GCA_964568515.1 uncultured Chitinophaga sp.
ATTGCTTTTTATTTACCCGGACAAATTCCTGGGAAGGAAGCAGTTGATGAAGTTTTTCAAAGCTGATATTTTTTAATACGATTTTATTTCCATCACTGAAAAAGGCTTCCTTGTCCCTGGAATCAATAGAGGAGCTGGTAATATAAAGAAGTTCTTTCAGATAAATAATTGATTTTCCTTTATCTGTATTGGCGGTAAACGTATGATCGTTCTGTAAACGTGTGGACAATCGTTCTTCTGCCTTTTGTATGGCCAAAGCCAAGCGTTCGGCTTTAATGGGTTTACGAAGGTAATCCACTACATCCAGGTCATATGCCTCTGCTGCAAATTCATGATAAGCCGTAGCAAAGATGACAGGTTTATTTTTCAAAATGGCGGCTATTTGTAATCCATTCAATTTAGGCATTTGAATATCCATGATACAAAAATCAAAATCGAATGCCGGATATTCTTTTACAAATAATTCCGGATCATTAAATGCTTTTACTACTTCCAGGTTAGGAATTTGTTCACATAACATTTTTAAATACATGAGCCCGGGAAGCTCATCATCCAGCAGCAAACATCTCAGCATTGTAGTTATTTAAATTTATTTTTAATTGAACAATATAAACATCATTTTCTATTTTTCTATCAAGCGTGTAACGTTCTTTATAAAAAATATGGAGACGTGTATCCAGCGTTTGTGTGCCAATACCGCTATTTTCCTTTTTTAAGAATTTTTGACTGGAAATTTTATTGGAAACAATCATTGAAAACAGACTGTTCTTTAATTCGATGGCCACTGAAATAAAAGCATCACCACTTTGCAGATCCGCATGTTTAAAGGCATTTTCAATGAGGTCAATAGAAATCAAAGGAACAAGTACCTCACGTTCATAAACCGCATCGGTTTCATCGATTTTATATTTTAAATTCAGTTCAAACAAAGGACTAATTTTAATTTTATTGATTTCGATCAGGTTCCTGGTAAATTCAATTTCATCTTTCGGACTGACAAATTTTTTCCTTGTTCCATATAAAAAATAATCCAAAACATTAGAAAGCTTATCAATTGAATAGTAGGTCTGATAAGCATGCGATTGAATGGAATTCAAAATATTTTTTAAAAGATGAGGATTCAGTTTCGAGTCGATATTTCTCAATTCAAGTGTGTTTAATTTCGTCTCCAGCAAAGTAAGCTGAGTATCTGTTGTTTTTTGAGATTTTTTTAAAGTACTGTTTTTGAGCCATAATATGTAAATGATAATAAGGGATGGCAGCAGGCAGGAAATAATGATTAAAAGTGTCATGTCATTAAAGTAATATATATCGTACTGAAGATATTATGAATTTCGGAGATCTTAATTTATTATCTTTTTTAAGGTATGAAGGATGATTTTGAAATCTGTAATAAGGCCTTTTTCTGCAATGTATTTTAAATTAAGAGCCAGCTTGGCAGGCATAATCTCCTCTATATATACTTTTTCAGGATCACTGGCTTTCCCCAGTATTTCGTTTTCATTGCTGTATTCTATACTTGCATAATCGGTAATTCCAGGTGGTACATTCAACACTTTTTTTTGTTCTTCGTTATACAGCTCCACATATTTTCTTACTTCGGGTCGTGGACCTACCAAACTCATATCACCAATCAGTACATTGAACAATTGCGGTAATTCGTCAATTTTATATTTCCGGATGTAGTATCCGATACGTGTGATACGCGGATCATGTCCGCCTACTGTTAACAGTCCTTTTTTGTCGGCATCTGTGCGCATGGAACGGAATTTAAAAAGGTAAAAATCTTTTCCATTTTTTCCTACCCGTATTTGCTTGTAAAAAGCACCTCCTGTAGAGTCTGTGATTATCAGTAATGAAATAATCAAAAAGAAGGGAAGTAAGATCAATGTTCCCAGCAACGCAAAGAATATGTCGAATAGTCGTTTCAAGAATGATAAATTATGGTTTCAAATTTAATAATTAGATTTGTAAACGATCATTAAATCGGTAATTCCTTGAAAAATAGATAGAAAGAACAAGGGATACAACAGATACACGAAGACAAAAACATGAAGCAGCTCATTTTTATTTTATTCATAGTAAATAGCTTTTTAGCGAAGGCACAGGATACAGCAGCGGTTACGAATTTTTATTTTGATTTTTATTACGGATACCGTTTGCAGGAGCAAGGCTTTTATGATCAGCTGAACACCGTCAAATCCATTCGTTTGAATTCGCCCTTGCAGCTGGTAGGTATAAGAGCCTGTGATTATTTACATCAGGGTAAGAAAATGGATATCCTTCAAAACTTTAGCTATACACAGGTATTACCACATACCATTCAGGTTCAGGATACAATTAAAGGGAAAATAACGGGATGTGTCTGGGGAATTGGAATTGGAGGTTTGCTCATTTCCAGGCATCTTAATTTTCATTATTATATCGGATTCAATGCAGGACGTTTAAGAATGCACGGCAATGAGTTGATCCGTCAGAAAAATCCATTTTTTTCACCCAAAGCAGGGATTCAGCCCTGGTTTAAATTCGGAAGAATGGCCATTACTGCAATTGTAGAATATGAGTATGATGTTTCCAAAATTTCCTGGCGCAGGACCTGGTTTGCCAATAGCAATAAAGTAACAGTTGATCGGTTCCGGCAAACCGGATTAACCGCCCAATTGGGAGTTAGTTTTATGCTGGATCCTGATTGAAAAATCGTTAACCCATTACTTTCTTTACTGCTGTGGTAACAGCATCGATCACACGTTTTACTTTATCATCTGTTAAATCATAATAAACGGGCAATGATATTTCACGGGAATAATTATCCAGTGTTACCGGGTAATTCGTAATAGCATATCCTTTTCCTTTATAAAAGCTCATCATCGGAACAGGTATAAAATGCACATTTACGGATACATCCTGTTCAACTATTTCTTTGATAACTGCATCACGTTGTGATTCTGAACTGTTTTTTATACGAAGAGCATAAAGATGGTAACACGATAACTTTTTAGTTGTTTTGTATTCGGGTAGTTGTGCCCAGCTATGTTTTGAGAATTCCCGGTCGTATTGTTCAAAAATATGCTGACGGACCTTCAAGGTGTCGTTATCATAGCGGGAAAGCTCTACCTGGCCGATGGCTGCCATAATATCAGTCATATTACATTTGTATCCGGCTTCTACAATATCATACCTCCAGTTTCCTTTTTGTGTTTTTGCAAGCGCATCCTTATCCTGACCATGCAGGGTTTTTACGCAAAGCAATTTGTAAACAGCTTCATTGTCGAAAGGAGCAGGGAGATTTAGTGCTACAGCACCACCTTCGGCAGTGGTTAAGTTTTTAACTGCATGAAAAGAAAATACAGAAACATCGGTAAGTGATCCAGCTTTTTTTCCTTTATAAACAGCACCGAATGAATGTGCCGAATCGGATAAGATAAGAATTCGTCCTAACTGCTTTTGCTCTTCTGTTTGTGGCTGAAAAGTGGTTTTGTGTTTTAATACCAGGTCGTTCAATTCATCATAATCGCAGGGATAACCCCCAAAATCAACCGGCATGATCACTTTTGTTTTGGAAGTAATGGCCTTTTCAATACTGGAAACAGCGATATTAAAATCAGATGCATTCACATCAACAAAAACAGGGGTTGCACCGCAATGTATTATTACGTTGGCAGTGGCAGAGTATGTATATGCCGGCAGTATCACTTCATCTCCTTCTTTCACACCAAACCACCGGAGCATAATCTCTAATCCTGCTGTAGCACTGTTAAGGCATAAAGTTGATTGATTGCCGCAATAAGCCGTCAGTTCTTTTTCAAATTGCTTTGTTCTTGGACCTGTAGTAATCCAGCCGGATTGCAAAACTTTGGTTACTTCATCAATTATTTTCTGATCTATATGAGGTGGTGAAAATGGAATCATTGGTTTATTTAGGTTATTTATGAGGTATAAAAGTAAAGCATAAAACGGAATTAAAAAAGGCGTAAAACATAACACCTGCTTCTGCCTCTAACATGGATTCTGTCAAAAAATTAAGGATCATGATGATGATGAAAAAAGTGTATATGGCGTTTTTTTCTTTGATGGATACAATCAACGGAACAATGAGCTGTATACAAAATACAAGAAAACCCAATAGTCCAATAGAAACAAATACCTGATAAAATTCATTGTGTGCATTCAATTGATTTTTTATTGCTCCGGTCATTCCTCTTCTTTCATACTCCTTTATTAATTCATCTTTTGCATCGCCTGTACCTACACCAATCAGCAGATTTTCAGCAATGACCTGGTTGGCAGCTTTCCAAATGAGCATTCGCACTGCTGTACTTTCAGCATCCGTATTATTGGTGGTAGGTGCCATAAGGGCTTCTGCTGCAACTTGAATACGATTGGAGACAGCCGGAACAAATTTGATGATGGCCAAACCGGCAACAATGGTGAGTATAATTCCGGCAATACCGGCTTTATAATTTTTACAGCTGTAGTATATAAGTGCAGAAAAGCAGATGAGGACCAGTGTTAACAGTCCCAGCTTGGAAGAAAGAAGGACAAGTATAAATGTAAAATAGAAAATGATCAAAAGAGAAAGAATGATGGTGAATCGTCCTAACTCCTGTGAATTTTTTTTCAGCTGAATGAGTAGCCAGCAAACAGCCACATTCAGGTACATCGCCAGGTAGCTGGGGTGTATCACATGATTGGTAAAGGCTTCATAAAAGAAATTGTTTTCTCCTGTTGTATAATAACTGGAAACAGCATGTATTAAAAGCAACGCAGAACAGAGCAAACTGCCGCATATGAGCGCAATGAATACCTGCTGAACCTGTTTGTTTGCCAGGGGGCGGCTGGTATACAGCAGCGGAAAGATAAGAAGTGATAATTTTACCTGAATATCAAAATTTCCTGATCGCATGTTTGCTGTATATAATAAACCCAACAAATGCAATATATAAAACAGGATAAAGACCAGGGCTATTTTCGAGGCAGCAATTTTTTTAAGCTTTGCTTTAAAGTCACCTTCTGTGAGCCAGTTAAGGGTCAACAGAACAATGATGACGGGTACATAACGGGCCAATGGCAAAAGAAATGCAATTAGCACTGAAAGGTAAAAATGTATGTTAGCGTGAATGTGTTGCTTTTTCAAATTACTTATTTGCTAAAATCCAATTATAAAATTCTGTTGCGATCTGATCTCTGGTAAATTTTTTTTGTACATATAAGAAACCATTTTCACCCAGTTGTCTGGTCAGTTCCGGATCATTGTATAACTGAAGTGTTTGGTGAGCCAGGTCTGATGCATCTTCCGGAATAAAAGCAAGTCCGGCTTTCCCCTGATTGATGAACAGCTCCTTTGCCTCTCCTTCCACACCCAGTAAAATGGGTTTTTTCATGGCCAGGTTCTCAAATACTTTGGAAGGGATGGCACCTTTAAATAAGTCGAGACGTTTTAAAGGGACAACTGCAACAGTAGCTGCCGCTACAACGGCTGGCATTTCCACTTTACTTACAGCATCAAAAAAGAAAATATTTTTTGCCTGAAGCTGCGTTTTTAAATACATTAGCTTTTGTTTTTCCGGCCCGCTGCCCACTAATATAAATTTGATATCCGTGTGTTCCTTTAATAGGGAAGCCGCATGCAGAATTACTTCTAATCCCTGTGCATGGCCTATAATCCCTGCGTAAAGAACAATAAAATCCTGTTCGGTGAAATTGTTTTTTTTACGCCAATCCGATGTTGCTTGATCGGATTTATAAAATTGCAGATCAACACCATTGGGTAGCCAGTATACTTTTTTATCAGGGAAACGGGCAGAAATATTTTTTACAATGCCTTGCGTTTGTCCACTGATCAAATCGGAATGACGGTATAAAAACTCTTCCAGTTTAGTGGCGATGTTTAAAAAAAAAGGGTTGGTTACAAGTCCTAGCCTTTCAGCACTTTCCGGCCAAAGATCAGATACATTGAATAATAATTTTGCACCTTTTAATTTTTTTAATGCATAGGCAGTTTTTCCAAGAAAAAGGGGAGGGCTTTCACAAAGGATGTAATCCACCTTCCCAATTTTAAAGCAACCAATAAAAAAAGATGAAAGGACGAAAGAGAAATAATTTAATAAACGTTTAAAAATATCTTTGCTGGTGGTTGTATAGATCCAGCTTCTGTAAATCTTTAATCCATCCATTGTTTCCCTTCTGAAAAAGGTATCGGTATACCCTTTATAAATCTTCATTTGAGGATAATTGGGCATGGCAGTTAAAACAGAAACATCTATTCCTTTTTTCTTTAAACGTACAGCCAGCTCATATAAACGGTTTTGAGGGGCACCAACTTCAGGCGGAAAGTATTGTGTTAATATGAGCAGTTTCATTTTTTGAATTTTCAAGATAGTGAATCGCCTGACGAAAATTAACGAATTCGATCTTGTTCTCTTTTAAGTATTGTACCAGCCAAATATACCAGTTTTTCCAGGTTTTAAAACTATCACAGAAATAACGATCGTGAAAAATTATTCCGAGGTATTCCAGGTTTTCTTTGTGTGCTTTATCCATTAAGGCTATTGTATTGTCTTTGGCTTGTTGAAGACTTTGACTTTGCCAGCGTTTGTCTTTGTCAATTACCCATCCATCCATAATCTGAAACGGGAACTCCCACATTCTTCCGATTTTATAAGGATTTTTGAATGAGTTTTCAGTCGAGTCGTAAAGATAGCCACATTGTTCCAGATACTGAAGTGTATGTTCCGTTTTGCGAACGTAGTGCATGCGCATACCAAATGAATTTAAAAAAGGAGAGGACATTTTAAAATCGTCGTATTCTTTTTTTACGCCTTCCAGCGAATCATAATTAATACCATGAACTCCTATCTCAATGTTTTGTTTGGATACTCTTTCAATCCAGTAAGCAGCATCCTTAAGAGGATAAGATAGCCCCAGGCCATTATTCACACCAATAAAAAAAGAAGAGGGAACGCCCATGGATTCATTAAAAGCAATGACTTCATTGATACATTGCCATTTATTTTTGAAAAAATCACCAATGCGCAAAATGTATTCTGCTATTGAAATTTTACCCATTGTAAGTTCCAGATTGGCTCTTACAACAAATTTTGGTAAGATCAGATCAGTTCTGTGCTCCCATACAGTCAGGTGATCGATGTCGTGTGAAATAATTGCTTTCATGTTT
>CAZMRM010000044.1:0-1152 GCA_964568515.1 uncultured Chitinophaga sp.
TAATTGAATTAAAAAAAACGATAATGTTGATGAAGCCGTGTTTTTTGATACTTTTTGCTCATCTCCGGTCCTGTTGCCCTAAATATTTTTACCGGATTTTTTATCGTTTTGTCCATAAGTAATTATAGCAGGACCGGCCTTTACAAAACATTCTGCTAAACATGCAACTATTTTATCAATGTTATCATCTGTTTCTTTCAGGAAAAGCCTTGAAAGAATTTTTCACAGGATTTAAAAGAAGTATTTATCTGATCGGTAGCAAGTTGAAATGTTGTTGTTCCGTATATAGATGATTTTAATAAGTTCACAAAATAATATCCATACAATCGAACATTTTGTTGATTAGCAAATTTTATTATCTTTAGTTAAATTTAACCTATGAATACAGCTCTCCAGACCAACATTGAAAAAACAATAGCACAACCTTTATCTCAAGTTGAAATAAACGAATTTTCGAAACTTGTGTTTGAGAAATCTGTTGACAAAAAAACGGTTCTTGCAGAACAGGGAGCTGTTTGCAACTATGTTTATTTTGTGATCAGCGGTTCTGCTTTTTCATATATAACAGATCCGAGAGGGAATAAACATGCATTGCAATTCGCTCTGGAAAATTATTGGATATCGGATTTGTATAGTTTTTTTTCAGAAAGAAAAGCAATATTTACAGTTGAAACATTAGAGCCTTGTCACCTGATTGTTTTAAGTAAAGAAAATTTTCAGTATGCCTGTAAGTATATTCCTGTGTTTAACTGGTTTTTTAGAGTATTGATTCAAAATGCTTATGTATCACTTCAATACCGTATGGCTAAAGCAAACAGTGAAGAAGCGGAAACCAGATACGAGGAATTTTCTAAACAATATCCACAGTTTATGCAACGTATTCCACAATATCTGATCGCTTCTTACTTAGGCATCAAACCCCAATCATTAAGTCGTATTCGCAGGATCATCACTAAAAAATGATTTTTTAATGATGGTCCGAAACTTTGCACCGGAGCAGTTACTATAACCTGGAGTACTGATAAGGCATGTCCTGGCTTTTCGAAGCCGGAGAGCATGTGATACTTGGTTAACTCTTAATTTATTTCCATTTTGTTAACGTATGTGAAGCAAGCCCGCTTCGTTAATTAACGTACGTGAACAAGAATATTC
>CAZMRM010000044.1:1162-13771 GCA_964568515.1 uncultured Chitinophaga sp.
CCCTCACACAGCGAAATCGTGTTTAAAGTAAAACACTTAATGATTACGAATGTAAAAGGAGAATTTAGAAATTTTCAGGGAACAGTATCATCGAATTCTGCCGATTTCAATAATGCAACTGTTGAAATTACGATTGATGCAACTTCTGTTTTCACCAACAATGATGATCGTGATGCACATTTGAGAGGCGTTGATTTTTTAGATACCGAAATACATAAACAGATCGTTTTTAAAAGCACAAACCTGATTCGTCTCGATCCTGAAAATTATCAGTTAAAAGGAACATTAACAATTAAAGGAGTGAGTCATCCTGTAAACCTGGAAGTAGAATTTGGTGGTGTAAATAATGATCCGTGGGGAAACAAGAAAGCAGGATTTTCGGTGAGTGGTAAGTTAAACAGAAAAGACTGGGGGCTGAATTGGAACGCAGCATTGGAAACGGGAGGCGTGCTGGTGAGTGATGAAGTTAAAATCAATGCAGAGATTCAATTTCGTCAGGTATGACCGGAGCACTTGAATTCTATCAAGCATCCCACAAAGCATAAAGCCATCATGAAACGGAGTGATTTTCTAAAATTGTTAGTGCTATCCCCTTTTACTACCGCTGCTATGAAAATAAATGAATTGCAAAAGATAACGGATCAGTTTACCAAAACAGAAAAAATGCCCGTATTGTTTATCGGACACGGACATCCCATGAATGCATTGTTTGACAATCAGTTTACCCAGACCTTACAACAAATTGGTAAAACAATTCAAAAACCGAATGCCATCATGGTAATATCCGCTCATTGGCAAACACAGGGAACATTTGTATCCGTAAATCCTGCACCACATACAATTTATGATTTTGGAGGCTTTGATGAAAAACTTTTTCAGGTAAAGTATGAACCGAAAGGTCATCCGCAATTGGCAAAAGAGGTGGTTGCACAATTACCGCTGGTTCAGGAAGATGAAAATATGGGACTGGACCATGGTGCATGGACCATTTTAAAATTCCTTTTTCCGAATGCGGATATCCCCGTATTTCAATTTAGTATTGATTATTCACAGTCAGCTGCAAGACACTTTGGAATGGCGCAGGCATTAAAAAAAATGAGAGAAAAAGGGGTCTTAATTATTGGAAGTGGAAACATTGTTCACAATTTAAGACGGGTTGACTATTATAATATTGACGCAAAAACCCAGGATTGGGCAATTGAGTTTGATGAACTGGTAAAATCAAAGCTCAATACGTTTGATTTTACCAGTCTCATTGAATACAAAAAACTAGGGATGGCGGCACAATTATCCGTTCCAACCGAGGATCATTATTTACCGATGATTTATACGTTGGGATTAGCCGAAAAAGATGACCCCATCCATTATTTATACGAAGGGTTTCAATTTGCCAACATTAGTATGCGCTGTTTTAAGATAGGTTAATATATTTGTATCAGATTTGATCTGTAAAAAATATTCATTTTATCCTGAAACAAGTGAAACCATTTTTTGTACTTATCATCACGTTTGTGGGCTCCCTGTTTGTTTTAAAACAGCTTTATGCTGTCTGGGATTTTCGTCTTTCAGACAACATCGCCATGAGCGTGATGTTGTTATTCACGGCAGTCGGCCATTTTGTTTACACCAGGGGCATGGAAATGATGCTGCCTTCTGTTATTCCTTTAAAATCAACCGTCGTTTATTTAACCGGAATAATTGAAATCGCAGCGGCAGTTGGATTGTTAGTTCCATCTGTTCAACAAGTGACCGCCACATTACTTATTCTTTTTTTTATATTGATTTTACCTTGTAATATTTATGCAGCCGTTAAAAAAGTGGATTATCAAAAGGCGAATCTGAACGGACACGGCACCGGTTATTTATGGTTCCGGGTGCCTTTGCAGTTTTTATTTATTGGTTGGGTTTATTTTTTTAATTTTTACAACCGTTGATAACATTTATCTAATCATTGAACAAAAAAGTTGATTGATACCGGTGAAGTTGGATTTAAAACCTTTTAACCTGATCAATAAAATGAAAAGAATTAATGTATTGATTGCATGTTGCCTTTTGATAGCTTGTCATAAGAACACCCGAAACAAAAAAGAAAGTACCCTTCAGATAGAAAGAGATGGAGTTCAGATCACTCATCGTTTATCTGGTAAAGGAGATACAACACTATTATTTATTCATGGTGCTTTTATCGATCAAACTTACTGGAAAGATCAATGTAATTATTTTAGTAATAATTACATCGTTGTTACTGTGGATTTACCCGGACATGGCAGCTCAGGCAGAAACCGTGATAATTGGACCATGCAGGGATTTGCTGCGGACGTGTTACAAGTTATCAAAAAATTAAACCTGAAAAATGTTATTTTAATAGGGCACTCAATGGCAGGTGATATCAACCTGATCGCTGCCTCTCAGATCGCTTCTCCGGTTATTGGTTTTATCGGGATAGACAACTTTAAAGATGCGGCGACCCCTCTTCCCGAAAAATATAAACCTGTAATGGATTCTATTCAACGATCACTTGAAAAGGACTTTGAAAATACCAACGAAAATTATGTAAGGATGGCATTGGTAACTCCTCAAACGCCGGAAGAGGTGACGAAACGTGTGGTATATGACTTTCGAAATGCATATAAGCCCATGGCATTGGGTGTAATGAAAGAGTTGTCTTCTACTTATGAAATGGAAAAGGAATTGCTTCCCAAGCTGGCTCATAAATTATATCTTATTAATGTAGACTATTTTCCAACAGATGAAGAGCCTTTAAAAAAATATGCAGGGGCAGGGTACAACCTGATTCAGTTAACAGGAACGTCTCACTACCCAATGATTGAAATACCGGCGGAATTAAATCATGCAATACAAACGGCAATTTACAGAATCGGAAGAGGATAGTTTGTAATGGAACTATTTATAATAAGGTGAGATCATAATATACACCAATACACCGGTAAGACTTACATATAACCAGATTGGCATGGTCCATCGTGCAATTTTTCTATGTTTTTCAACTTGCATATTCAACCCCCTTGCAACGCTGATAAGTGCAAGCGGAACAATTGCAGCCGCTAATAAGATATGTGTTAAGAGTATAAATAAATAAATTCCTTTCAAAATCCCTGTACCACCATACTTTGTAGAGGGTGCACTAAAATGATATGCCAGATAAGTTATCAGAAAAAGGCCCGTAGTGGTCAATGCGGTAAAGATCATGTTTCTGTGAAGTGTGATCTTTTTCTTTTTAATAGCAATGAGCGCAATACTTAAAGAGATAAATGTGAGGCTGTTTAATACAGCATTTATCAGAGGCAGTACAGAAAGATCATACTGTTTTAAAAACTCAAGCGTTGGTAAAAAATAAGCAAGGGCAACCAGTAAAATGATGGCAATGGTTAAAATTATAATAATCGGAGTGTAGTTTTTGTTTGAAGCAACCGGTGTACCCATGAACGTGTTCTTTATAAATTATCAGGGCACAAAAATAAACAAATCTTCTCTTCAATGGTAAGAAAAGTGGTAATTTTAACGCCATAATTGCCTGATTATGCAACAAAGAACAATCGCCAAAGAAAGGCTCAAAGCTATTATTGGCGGCTCTATAGGTAACCTTGTAGAATGGTATGATTGGTATGCATATTCCGCATTTTCATTGTATTTTTCTACTGCTTTTTTTCCTGCTCAGGATGCGACCGCTCAATTATTAAATACAGCTGGAATTTTTGCTGTTGGCTTTTTGATGCGACCCATTGGAGGCTGGTTGTTTGGTAGGATAGCAGATCGTTTTGGACGCAAAAAGTCCATGACCTGGTCTGTATTATTAATGTCAATAGGTTCATTGCTGATAGCTGTTATTCCATCTTATGAAATGATCGGTATGATGGCGCCTGTGTTATTATTGTTGGCTCGCCTGCTTCAGGGTTTAAGCGTAGGAGGAGAATATGGTGTTTCTGCAACCTATTTAAGTGAAATGGCTACTGAGAAAAGCCGTGGATTTTATTCGAGTTTTCAGTATGTGACACTTGTTGGCGGACAACTGCTTGCTCTTGGCATACAGCTTATATTACAAAAATTAATGACTGAGAATCAATTATCGGATTGGGGATGGAGAGTGCCTTTTATTATTGGCGCTGTATTATCGGTTACTGCTTTTTATTTACGAAGAAACCTTCATGAAACTGAAGCATTCAAGATACATCAGAGAGAAGAAATAAAACAAAAAGGCACAATTAAAGAACTATTAAAGTATCCAAAAGAATTGTGTACAGTAATAGGTATGACCCTGGGCGGAACTCTTGCTTTTTATACCTATACCAATTATCTGCAAAAATTTATGGTAAATACCGTTCACCTTACAAAAGTGCAGTCAACCATCATTTCCTTTATTGCCCTGTTCCTGTTTGTACTGCTTCAACCTGTTTTTGGAGCACTTTCAGATCGTATCGGACGAAAACCGCTGCTCATTTCTTTTGGTATACTGGGTACCTGTTTTACAGTTCCGCTTCTCATGTCATTAAGTAATGCCGGCTCAGCAGCTCAAGCCTTTTTTCTGATGATGATCGGTTTAATCATTGTCAGCGGTTATACCAGTATCAATGCCGTAGTAAAAGCAGAGTTGTTTCCTGCAAAAATAAGAGCACTTGGAGTGGGGCTGCCTTATGCTTTAACTGTGGCAATTTTTGGCGGAACTGCGGAGTATATTGCACTTTGGTGCAAACAATCAGGTCATGAATCATATTTTTACTGGTACATCACTGCTTGCATCTTTCTATCACTTTTGGTGTATATAAGTATGAAAGACACAAGCAAAACTTCTAAAATAAACCACGATATATAAGAATTTAAATAATATCAAATACCTAAAAGATGTTAATTCCAAAATATCCTTCCCGGATCCCTGAAACATGCTGTTAAATTTGAATATTTTGTTAATTATTAAAAGACTAAAAAGGAGTAAATTTTAGTTTATACCACTATCTTTGTTAGCAGTGTTTTACATTAATAATAGGAATATATTTTGTTAACCAGTGAACAAATTAAGAGGATAACACTTTAAATTAGGAACATGGATTTATCACAAAAAATTGATGTCATTCATTACGATAGTGGATTGGATTTTAAAAAAAAATACCTGGAAACACAAACACCGGTGATAATTAAAGGACTTACCGATAAGACACTTGCCGCAAAAAGATGGTCCATTGATTATTTTAAAAAAACAATGGGTAATGTATTACTGGATGTATATGATAATGGGAATTCCAATGCAGCATCTTCTGCCTATACCACTGCTGATTTAAAAATGAAATTCAAGGATTATCTGGATATCATTGAAAAAAATGAACATACGGATTTACGTATCTTTTTGTGCGATTTATTCAAACTCAATCCTGAACTAAGAAAAGAGTATCCTTGTCCGGCGATATTTAAAGGATTGCTGGATCACAAAGGATTCATGTTTTTTGGAGGAAAGGATACGACTGTGAGGATACATTATGACATCGATATGTCGAATGTTTTACACACCCACTTTGGTGGAAGAAAAAGAGTGCTTCTCTTTGCACCCGAATATTCAAAACTTTTATATCGTCTTCCGTTCAATACTTACTCATTGGCAAATTTTGACAATCCGGATTATGAAAAATATCCGGCTTTAAAATATGTGAAAGGATACAAATTTATTCTGGAGCCTGGTGATACATTATTTATGCCCAGCGGATACTGGCATTACATGACCTATCTGGAAGGCAGCTTTTCAGTAAGTTATCGCAAACTTTCTCCACATATGAAACATAAAATGGAAGGGGTGTTAAACCTTGCTATGTTTCTTCCGGTTGATAAACTACTGAATAGGGTTCTTGGAAGTAAATGGCTTCAAATAAAGAAAAAACTGGCTCAGAAAAGAGCGATGGAGATGATCAGAAAGAAAAAAGCAGTCATGCATCCGGAGCCGGTTGAAATTTAACCTGCCTTATTTTTTATATGTTGCAATAGCAGCAATAAAACAAAAAATAAAAACGAAGAAAGCATAGCAAACCCTGTTGGAAAAGGGATGAAAGGGAAAAGGTTCCGGTTGTATTCCAATTAAAAAAGAGCTGAAGTTAATTCAGCTCTTTTTGTTAAGGTGGATGAAAAACCCCGACATGAAAAAATCAGTATTGCTGTAAAATACTAAAAGAAACGAGGTCCTCATCCATTTTTCAGTTTTAAACTTAAACTTAATCGTTGCGTCTATTTACTGTTTGTTTGAATGATGTTCTTATTGGTTGCGAAATACGCATTAAAAGTTCAAGGTATCAATACCTAGAAGCCAGTAAATTCAATACCCGAAACATGGTAAGAAAAAGAGCGTAAAAGATAATTTCAATTTTCTCAATTAAAAACTAAAAAATACGTTCTGGGATAGAAAGATTATTTTTGTAATAAATGAAGCAACTATGAAAAATACACTATACTTTTTTTGTGCTTTCTTAATGATATTGGGAGGTTGTGATTCGACTTCTGAAAATACCAGGAACAAGCAATCTGCTGAAAATAATTCATTACCATTAAGGGACACAGCAGCATTCAGTGCAGAAAAGCAAGCATCAACAATTTCTGTTGATGATACAACTGAAAAGCAAAACATGGTTAATAAAAAAGAAAAGGGAGTAATAGAAATCACTGATGACAAGGATTATTCAAAAGAGAATCCTCCAAAAGAAAAACCGGATTTTATTAATAAAGTCAACGTTTCTAACGCTTCCACCACATTAAAATCAGAAGCAAAAAAGTTCTGTGATTTTTTTAAAACCTTTGAGGAGCCATCTCAATTTTATACGGTCCCGGTTCATGAAATGAAAGAAGTAAAAGGTAAAGCAGGGACTATTATTACAATTAACCCGGATGATCTGATAACACTTACCAACCAGCCGGTGTATAAAAATATACAAGTGGAATTAAAAGAGCTGACGAATCAGCAAGAGTTGTTAAAAACAAATGCACAAACGGTTTGCAATGGAAAACAATTGATTTCGGGAGGCGCTTATTATATTAATCTAAAATCGGAGGGAGAAGCTGTGAAATTAAAACCCGGTAGAACCTTATCGGTTCAATTTCCAAAACTGACAGATGCACCTATGTCTTTGTTTTCAGGTTACAGAGATAGTTTGGGACAAATGCAGTGGCAATCGAGAAATCGTCAGTTTACCACAGACAAAAGTATAACGGTTTGGAGAGATACGCGAAACATGATAATTGATTATTATGATGGAGATGTTCTCAAAACGGATACCATTGCCAGAAGAAAACCCAGGCAACAAACCGAACAGGAAAAACAAAAGGCGCAGGCATATGATAAACTGTATGCAGCCATGGAAATTCAAAATCTGGGATGGATCAATTGTGATCGTTTTTATATGGTTCAGGATAAAACCGATGTGTCGGTTAAATTTACGAATGATGACCCCATTGCTTTTGCAAGTATTTATCTGGTGTTTGATAATATGAACAGCGTGATACAAACGCATTATGGTGCCACCACCAATGGTGTTTCCAATCCCGGTTTCCCGAATATACCAATAGGGTCAAAGGTAAGGGTCGTGGCCTTCTCTTTAAAGGATAACAAAATGATGGCTGCATCTTTTGAACATATCATTAAAAGAGATGAAACAATTACTATTTCATTAAAAGAAACAAGTGAAGAGGAGCTAAAAACAATGCTTGCAAAAAAGTAAAAAGGTCCCTGTTTAAACAGA
The DNA here is from genome assembly GCA_964568515.1 of uncultured Chitinophaga sp. Classification (GTDB taxonomy): domain Bacteria; phylum Bacteroidota; class Bacteroidia; order 2-12-FULL-35-15; family 2-12-FULL-35-15; genus 2-12-FULL-35-15. The sequence continues at coordinate 8,893 of CAZMRM010000044.1, forward strand.
GACCTTTTTATTTCAGTATATCAGCCTTTTAATTAACGATTCAAATTAAATTTTTTAGTTACCAAATCCGAGCCTGACTGAAGTTTTAGAAAATAAATTCCGTTTGACTCAATTGTTCCTAAATTAAGAAGATGAGGTTGACCATTATTGGTGTACGTTTCCTGGTAAACAAGTTTTCCTACCACAGAGTATACGCCTACAGTAATGATATTGCTTCCATTTAATGGAGCTTCGATGAACAACTGTTCACTTGCCGGATTCGGATAAATTTTTACAGCTGCATCCAGTGGAACCAAAGAAATTCCGATTGTTTTAAAAGGATATGCATCGGAAGTATTGTCACAGTTAGAGGCATTCGTAACTTTCACTGTATAAATTCCATCCTTTGTTGGTGTGTATGTTTGACTGGTAGCCCCACTGATAGGAGTACCATCCAAATACCATTGATAGCTATAACCTGCTCCGGCAGGAGCACTTAGTACTCTATTATTTTCAGTAATGACAGGTTTTGCAACATCTGGGTTGATCGTACCTGTAATAGCAGTACGTGGGCCAACACATCCTGATTTAACTACTTCCCAATCATAGAAAAAATAGTAAGTTCCCGGAGCGGTTGATTTTACATCTGATTCGGTAATAGAAATTAAACCGGCAATGGTATAAGGGAATTGTGCACCACTTCTTGCACGCTGAAGGTCTAATAATGTTCCGGAAACTTTAAGAAAATATTGGGTTCCTACGGGAAGGTCAAAATTAAGTGTTACCCTGCTTTCTCCTTTTGGAACGTCAACTGTTGTTGATAAAACAGGTTCGCCATTCAGATCAACCACTTCAATTACACGTTTACCAGCCGAACCGGCGTATACTTTTACGCTTTTTAAGATTAGTGGAGAGAGTACGTCAAAGTATAAGCCGTGAATGAAATTTGCAGTAAACAGACTACCTCTTCCTATAGCATTTGAGTCGACGGCGCCAACTTTTTGAGGCGTTAAATCAAGCGAATTTTCCAGGTAATAAGTAGTAGTGGCAGTTAAATTAGGAGAATAGGTTGTTCCTGTATTCACTACATTTCCATTCGATGCTTCATCATACCATTTTACCGAACCTCCATTGGTGGAAGCAGCTGTTAAGTTAACAACCCCTGGTCCGCATCTTTCTGCAGGAGTTGCTGTTGGGCCGGTTGGTAAATTAATGGTGATGTAAGATGTTTTTGTATCCGTATTACTTCCGTTTGTATTTGTTGCAGTTAATTTAACGGTGTAACTGCCACTTGCTGTATAGGTATGTAACGGATTTTTATCGGTTGATGTTTGTCCGTCACCAAAATCCCAGGAATAAGTGCTTGGATTTCCTGAAGATAAATCGGTAAATTGGATTGTACCATTGCAACGGTCCGAAAATGCTGAAGTAAAGCCTGCAACAGGAGCAACAGTACAAGATAGGGTTCCTGTTACACCAACAGCATCCCATGCATACGCAGTAGAAATATATTCCGGAGAACAATTTCCATAAATGTCTGAAGCGGATCTAAGTGAATAAGTCCTTGCATCCGCGTAGGTAGAATTGGGGCCCAAATAATTTACCAAAGTTCTGAAAGCAATTTTAGCCGCTTTGTCGATGGTAATACCTTTTACCGAATAGCTTTTGTTATTGTCGTTTATACCTTGCTCTCCCATGGAAAGGATATAGAACCATTTATTCTGAACGCCACTGTTGGTGTGAACACCACCAAGGTCATTCGCTTCACTTACATCGGCAGTATTCACCCAATATACACCTTTATAAGTATCAGGGTTAGCATGTGATTTAGGATATTGTAAGCTTCTCAATGCACCAATATCAGCGCCCATGTCCCAATCAGCTTTTGTTGGTTTGGCCATCCATTCCACGCAGGTACCAAAAATATCACTGAATGATTCATTTAATGCACCCGATTCGGCTCTATAAACCAATTTTGCAGAATTACCGGTAACACCATGTGTCATTTCATGTGCTCCGATATCAATTGCCGTCAGTGGTAAATTATTGGGGCCATCGCCATATCTCATGAATGAACCGTTCCAGTTTGCATTGAACCAGCCTGTGCCGCAATGTACATAGTTGACCAGTTTAAAACCTTTTCCATCCACACTGTTTCTTCCATGCACTTTGTTAAAATAGTCCCAGGTCATTTCTGTAGCCCAATGTGCATCTGTTGCAGCCTCATCCAATTTTGCATTGAAGTTGTTCCAGTTGTTGTCTGTATCTGTAAAATCTGTAGCAGGATAGGTTAAATTTTTTTCCGAGGCATTGTTGGCGTTATAAGTACTGATACCTCCTCCTCGTGCTGTTTCACGCAGTACATAATTGCTACCGCTTAGTGTGGTCATGATTTTCTGTTCACCACTGTATTTTGTATGAGCAATGCCTTCTACATCGGCAGTATGAATCAATTCATGTCTTCCCAGAATTTCACCTGTCTTGGCATCTACAAATATATAAGCTCTGCTTTCGGGCTCTTGTGCATAAATATTGAATTTGTAAGCTAAACGAAAATCGGCATTATCGCTAATGGTATTATTTTTAGGGAAAATGACCAGGCTTCCGGTAGGATCATAATTGAAATCAGGATCTTCAAATGCTAGTCGCAATTGCGCAATTTCTTCTTTGTTTTCCCATTTGTATGTTTTGGCTCCCACAAATTCAAGTGCTTTTGAAAGCGCTTGTTTCTCGGTAAGAGATGGTGTTACAGAAACGTTACCAATTGTGAAAAATAAACCATTGATGCAATTCAACACCCCTTCTTTTTGATGAGCGATGTATTCACCCCCTTCCACGGGAATATTTTTATACAATTGCTGATATCGTGTATGGGTAAATCCAATATCATCTTTTTCCTGTTTGTAATCAAGTAATTCGTCTGTTGATTTCAAGGAGAGCACTTCTTTCATGGCCTGTAGCGGATTACTAATGGCCATCCTGAAGTTGGAAGGAGCAGCATTGAACTCAATAAACGTAGGTTTACTTAAGTTTTCTTTGTACTCAATTTGTTTCGCATCCTTTATTTTACTTTCTGCTTCTTTTCCCAAAAATGTTTGAGCAAAAGAACCAAAAGAGCAAAACACAGTTGCAGAAACTACTAATAAGTCAGTTTTTTTCATGGTTTTGTTTGATTGATTAATGAAAAGTTGTTTACGGGTGACAATAATACAAAATATTAAATCGGAGTTGAAATACAGAATGTTAAAATATACGGAAGAAAGAATAGAAATTACATAAGCGGTAAAATAACTAATGTAATGGTAGTTGGTGGTATTGCTCCTGACCTTGGGTCTTGTGTTTCATTGAATGAAGTACAAAGCGGATTTCCCCATGTTTGAGACGGAGTTTACGTTTTTGATTGGTTTAAGTGATTTTGATCGGAAGATGAACAAAACAACAAAAAACGAATCTTAAGATTGTAAGGTCACGTATACATTTCCGAATTGCAATTGAATACTTTAACAAATTAAATTCAGTAGTTTAGGAAAAAGTGACCTTTACGAATACTGTTTTTTAATCAGCACATTTTGATTATTCGTCTAAATTTAAAGTAGGGTGGTGGCTTGAGTAGACTTATTCTGCTACCTTTGCGAAACATTATTTACTGATACATTATGATAGCAACAGAAAAATTTAACATTAAAGTTCAACAAGCCACTAGTTCTCGTATCGGTGAGTTGGATCCCAAACACATTGTTTTTGGAAAACTTTTTTCAGATCACATGTTTTTGGCAGATTATAAAAATAGTAAATGGTCCGATGCGGCCATTGTGCCTTATGGACCGTTACCCATGAGCCCTGCTACATCTGCTTTTCATTACGGACAAGCGATTTTCGAAGGAATGAAAGCATATAAAAATGATAAAGGAGAAATAGCATTATTCCGCCCTTTCGACAATCATAAACGTATGAATATTTCTGCAGAAAGAATGGCTATGCCGAGTATTCCTCAGGAACTGTTTATTCAGGCATTATCACAACTTGTTAAACTGGATAAAGCATGGGTACCGGATGCAGAAGGGGCTTCTCTATACATACGCCCATTCCTGATAGGTACGGATGAATTTATCGGCGTAAAGCCTTCTGACAATTATCGGTTTTACATTCTTACTTCTTCAGCAGGAAAATACTACAATGAGCCGGTTCGTGTACTTGTAGAAACAAATTACATACGTGCGGTTGAAGGTGGGGTAGGTTTTGTAAAAGCATCAGGAAATTATGGGCGTTCATTGTTTCCCACAAAATTAGCACAACAAAGGGGGTATCAGCAAATTATCTGGACAGATGCACGCAATCATCGTTACCTCGAAGAATCAGGAACAATGAATTTAATGGTGGTTATCGACGATGTTCTGATTACCCCACCAATTGGAGATACCATTCTGGCCGGAATTACCCGCGACAGCGTACTGACACTTGCACGTGACTGGAAAATGAAAGTACAGGAACGTAAAATCAGTATTGACGAAGTAATTGATGCACACAAAAGAGGAACATTGGAAGAAGCATTCGGAACAGGAACTGCAGCTACCATTGCAGATATTGCAACAATAGGCTTTGAAGGCAAAGATTATGTGCTACCTCCTGTTGAAGGAAGAATTTTTTCGAATCGTGTTGCACAGGAGCTTGAAAATATTCGTAGAGGAAGAGTACCTGATATCCACAACTGGATGTATAAAGTGGCTTAATTATAAAATCAAAAGCTCCGAAATAACTCGGAGCTTTTGATTTTTACAATAACAATCAAATTTTAATCCTCCCTTGACCAGGTCAATAACTTTGGAAATAATGCCAGTCCTTTCATGAATGCTCTTGTCAAATAATAAACAATAGTGTTGGTAATTCTTTTTTTCCAGGT
>CAZMRM010000044.1:13781-14928 GCA_964568515.1 uncultured Chitinophaga sp.
CTTTTAAAAAAATATCATAATCAATTTTTTTGCAGCCATTCACAATAATGGATTCAATGTGCTGCTGTAATTCTTCTGTTAACGAATTATCCAATACTTCCACATTTAACTCAATACTGCTGAGTGCACTGAGATAGTTTAGATTGAATGATCCAATAGTTACCCATTTATGATCAACCATTGCAATTTTTCCATGTAAAATGGAATTTTCCCACTCATAAATTTGAATTCCTGTTTTCAATAAAGAGCTGTATAGATGAGAAGTTGCTTTACTAAATAAAACAATATCCGAATTTGCGGATAAAATAATGGTAACATGAACACCTCTCTCTGCTGCCTTTTTCAACACTTTTAATAATCTGCGTCCCGGTAAAAAATAACTGGATATAAATACAATTGCTTTTTTTGAACTTTTAATTGCCTGAATGTATCCTTTTGAAATTTGCCGTTTTCCACGTAACCGGTCATTTTGCCTGAACCGGACTAAAGAATCGGTAGCAGTACTTTTTTTTTGAGGAGTTTTGGAAATTAAAGGAAACTGTCTTTTCAATATCGTATGACATATTTCTCCTGCTTCTTCACAAACATCGCCATTTATAAGAATTGCATAATCGAGCCAGGCAGCCATGTGTTCGGTTCCTCTGTATTTATTTGAGATATTGATTCCTCCGATCAAAGCCGCGCTATTATCCGAAACAATTATTTTGTGGTGCATTCTCCTGCCAAGATTAATGGTATTTCTTGAAAAAAAAGGAGCGAATAGCCGAATGTGAATCCCTGAATTTTTTAAATCGGAAATAAATTGCTTGGAAAGTTCTTTAGAACCAAAAGCATCTAACAGCATGTGTATTTTTACACCCCGTGTAGCGGCCTGTTTTAGCTCTTCGGCAATTAAACGGCCTGTGTCATCGTCATCAAAAATATAGGTTTGAAAGTGAATAATGGATTTGGAAGAACGTATGAGTTGTAGCAATCTGTCAAAATAATCATAGCCACTGTATACCAGTTGTATGCTTTCTGCTGGAAGATAGTTTTGTTCTCTAAAGACGGAAGTTGATTTAGACATCCTGTAGTAACCTGTTTTATTGGTTTAATTATCCTTTTTCCTGATTAATTTAAGAAAGCTGGACAGCATATTTTTTTTGCC
>CAZMRM010000045.1:0-14431 GCA_964568515.1 uncultured Chitinophaga sp.
ACGAGGTGTATATCCTATAAACCACCCATCGGCCTGAGATTGTGTTGTTCCTGTTTTTCCAGCAATATCACCTGATAAACCATAGGTTCCGCGTATCCTGCTTGCTGTTCCTTCATTTACTACAGCTTTTAGCATTTCCGTCATGTAATATGCTGTTTGCTTTGTAAATACCTGTTTCGTTTTTTGTGCACCTGCTCTATATAATACCCGTCCATCTTTATCCTGTATTTTTGTAATAAATACGGGACTAACACTCTTGCCACCATTTGCAAACGTACAGTATGCGGTTACCATTTCCAGCAAACTGATATCTGCCACACCCAAGGCTATTGAGGGAACTCTGGGTATCTCGCTGTTAATCCCCATTTTATGGGCATTCCTTATAATGTTATCAATACCTGCTCTGATCAATACTTCTACCGATACAACATTTACCGAATTTGCCAACGCACCCTTTAATGAATATTTACCACCATATTCTCCGTTAGAGTTACCAGGTGACCAGCCACCAAACTGTTCGTACACGTGTTGCTCATTTTCAAAATATTCGCAGGGATCCATTCCCTGTTCTATTGCGGTTGCATACACAATTGGCTTGAATGTACTTCCTACCTGCCTCTTCGAGGTAACATGATCGTACTGGAAATAACTATACTCTGTTCCGCCCACCCATGTCTTTATTTCTCCTGTAGAAGGTTCCATTGCCAGGAAACCAGTATGTAAAAAGCGTAAATAATATTTAACGGAATCCAATGGAGACATTTTAACTTTTCGCTCTCCTTTCCAATCAAAGACTTCCATATCTACTGGTGTAGAAAAAATCCTTTTAATCTCTGCTTCTTTTGTTTTAGCTTCTACCAATGTTTTATAACGTTTTGATTCTTTAACTGCATTGGTAACCACAGCACTGTTCTTTCCCCAGGGATTTGATCTGCTCCAATACCTGTTAAAAATTTCCTGAAGGTTGGCCATGTTTCTTTTAGTGGCGTCAACTGCGTGTTGTTGTAATTGATAATTAATTGGAGTTGTTATCTTTAAACCATCCGTATACAAATTATATTTTTCACCATTGGGTTTCTTGATTTTATCGAGGATCGCCTTAGCCATCTGCTCTATTTGCACCATAAAATAAGGGGCAATATCACCATACATTCCTGTGTTGTTGTAATGCAATATCAACGGGATTTTAATTAACGAATCGGCTTCCCGCTTAGTGAGGTAGTTCTGTTCAGCCATATTGGCTAGAATTATATTGCGCCTGGTCGTAGCTTTCAACGGGTGCAACCGTGGATTATAGGCGGTTGGAGATTTTAACATTCCAATCAATACGGCACCTTCTTCTATTGTCAATGCTTCTGTGGGTTTACTAAAAAAACGTATTGCCGCATTTTTTATCCCGTAAGTATCCTCACCTACAGAAACAGTATTTAGGTATAATGCAAGAATTTCATTCTGGGTATATACACTATTGAAACGAACCGCGTGAATCGCCTCCTTCATCTTATTCACCGGCAATGTAAGGATCCCATAATTCTTTCGTTTAAACAAGTTCTTTGAAAGCTGCTGACCAATGGTACTACCTCCTCCTGATTTCTTATCCCTCATTAGAAGGGTCTTAAAAAACACCCTAAGTAATCCTTTTGTATCAACGCCATTATGCTCGTAAAATCTCGAATCTTCTGTTGCAATCAATGCATGTATCAAAAAAGGAGGAATATTTTTATAATCTGTTGTACTTCTGTTTTCCCAATAAAATTTACCAAGCACTCTCCCTTCCTCTGAATGTACTTCAGAAGCCAGGTAATTTTGTATATTCTTCAACTCTTCTTCCGAATAGAGCTTGCCAAATGCTCCAAAATACACAAGCAAAAATAACAGAACAGGAAGCAAACACATGCCACCCAATATCCATAAGCACCACTTTATAATTTTTCTATACTTTTCTTTCACCTTCAAAATTTAACCGTAATACTTAAAAATACGCAAAATCATTCATTAACAGTTAACTGTGCCCTATGGAAGTTAATGGGACTTATCGTAAGCAACAGCCCTATAATTAAACAGAAGGAGTGTAGGTTGCTTATCCTGACCTTCATTGGTGATCAGCATATCACCATTTTTATGAAAAGCAATTCCTTCCGGTTGTCTAAAAATTATGGGATCTAACTTTTCAATATATTCTACCTTGCCTTTTTGATCAATTACAAATAATAAATGATCCAGTGAGGATAGCAAGAATATTTTTTTGGTGATCGGATGGATTGCAATTTCTGAGCTTGCAAAACGAATAATGGGTTGAGGAGTTTTGCCTTTCTTGTTTCCTTTGGTTGGCAATTCAATTTTTTCTTCTATTGCAAGCTTCTTTACCGTATCAATATCAAATTCAAATACAGGTTGTTTATTAAGTTTTTTTGTAGTTAAATCAAATTCATAAACAGCGCGTTTGTTCTTGAATTCTTTTCCCTTTGCTATTTTATTTTTACGGGCAATTAAAAGCCTTTTATTTTGTTCATCATAACACAGCCCTTCATTATTTGATCCCGGCATTGCTGTTTCATAGGAAATGACATGAAAAAATTCCGAGTCATAATCCGAAACTTCGAACAATGCACCATCACTGCGCAAAACAAAAATAGAAGTCCCTACATGGCACAATCCTTCATAATCACCATTTCCATAAAACTCTATCTGCTGCTTTATCCGGTGTTCAATGAGGTCATAAATAAATAAAACACCATTTTCATCCTGAACACAAGCAAGGGTTGTGGAATCCAGCAAGGTTATTCCTGAAACTTCAAGCAATATATCAGGCAGTACTTGCACTTCATCAGGTTTTGAAAGATCATAACCCCAATTTTCAGCATATTTATTCACTTTGGTTTTACAACTCCACAGAATCAGTAAAAAAGGTAGTATTGCCATTATTCCTAAGGCCAATGCAATTCTTTTTATTGGCTTGTTTAAGATACTCATCATCCTGTAAAGATACTTAATCTTTTAAAAAACAGATTGTATTACAGGGGGATTTCAAAAATACTTTTCTACTGTTTCTCGCAGTGTATCAACCATCAACGGTTTATTCATAAATTCGGTTACTTCTTTTATTCGTCTTGCCTTTTCCGCATCATCAGGATTTAATGATGTGGACAACATGATGATAACAATTTTTGATTTTAAGCTTTCATCCAGTTTATGATACTCATCCAAAAACTCAAATCCGTTCATACCGGGCATATTGATATCCAAAAAAATCAGATCCGGTTTTGGATATTGTTCCTTTTCTATGCCACAATTTGTAATATATTCCAGTGCCATTCGTCCATTTATTGCAATCTTTACCTGATCACAAACTTTTGAGTCTTTAATGATAATCTTGTGAAATTCATTATCTGCCGGATTATCATCTACCAAAAGAATACAATTTATTTTTTTCATATTGAATTGATTAGTGGTGTAATTTGTTTAGATATTGTAAAGTAAAATATAGTCCCTTTTCCAAAATAAGATTTAATCCATATTCTTCCATTGTGCAAAGCAATAATTTTTTTACAGGTTGCCAATCCTATGCCGGTTCCCGGATATTCAGAATTGCTATGCAACCGCTGAAATATATTAAAAATTTTATTAGTATACTCTTCCGGGATACCGATTCCATTATCCTCCACTGCAAAAATATATTCTTCCTTATTTTCTTCTACGGAAATCTTTATTTCAGTTTCCACATTTTTTTTTCTAAACTTCAATGCATTACTTATTAAATTCTGGAAAACACGTTTTAATTCTATTTCGCTTGCAATCAAAACCGGCAAGCCGAAGAATTGAATTTTTGCATCTGCTTCCTTAATTGAAACTTCCATCTCCGCAATGATGTCCAGGATCAGTTTATCACAATCTACCATGGAAAATGCAACATTTCTTCCAACTCTTGACAGTTCCAATAAATCACGTATCAGATTCTGCATTCGTGCAGTTGCTTTCATTACGAACTGGAAATATCCATATTGATCATCCTTTGCATCTTTATGATACTTTTTTTCGAGTAATCCCACAAAGTTAGAGATTGTGCGTAAAGGTTCCTGTAAATCATGTGAAGCTACATATGCAAATTGTTCCAGTTCCTGATTGGATCTTTCAAGTTTTGCCGTTCTTTCCTCCACCCTTCTTTCCAAATCTGCATTTGCATCTTTCAATGAATTTTGCATTTTTTGAATCTGATCAAGCATATTGTTGAATTCTTTTGCCAGCACACCTAATTCATCTTTTCCGCTATCGTATAAACGATTGGAATAATTACCGGTGGCAGATATTTCTTTCGTTTTATTTACCAGCAATTGTAATCTGGAAGTGATAAATTTCTGAAAAAAAGTCGCTATAATAAATGCAAGCAACAATGCCATCAATAAAACCAGTCCGGCTGCTTTCATATAATTACCCAGAATTTCGTCGACAGATGTCATTTCCGAGCGAAGCATTACAGTACCGATAAACTCATTTTCAACAACAATTTTGTATTGCACTAAAAATTTTTGTCCTATGAAATTAGTTTCATAGATACTTTCATTATCAGGCGGTGGAAAAAGAAAAGGACCATATCTATCATATTGCGCGAACTTAAGTCCTTTCTTGTCAAATATTGCAGCATTTAAAATAGACGAATTGCTTTTTAAGTTTAATAGAATCTGTGTAGCCGCATCTTTATCATTAAATAAAAGAGGTGCTACAGAGTTGACTCCGACTATTTCAGCAATTGATTGCTTTATGTTTATAAGTGATCTGTTAAATGTTTTTACATCATTAAGAACAAACAAAATACAGCACAATAAAACCGCAACAAACGCTGTCACCAATTGCATCAGAATTAGTTTGTTTTTAATAGATATATTTTTGTAGACGGTCATACTATTCAATAATTATAGCCAACTTAAGTAATTGAGCGCTTATTTTTAAGCCTGCGTCATGAATAGATTTTGTGTTGATTTCAAATTTTAGTTTATTGTCTACAATTACAAAATTGATGCATGCTCCTTTTAATCCATATGTATCCTTTTCACTTATAATGAGCGTTTTTTTCAAAGCTCCGTTCATCAGAAATTCAGTTAATGGTGTTTTTACATCTTTTGAAATAAAAAGAATATTACATTTTTCAATTTCAGTTGCAGTTTTAAAATATTGAATTTTAATTTTTTTGTTATTGATGGTATGTACCCTTGCAATCTCCTCCAATGGTTTATTAATTTGTGAATTACCGATAACACCTATCTTAAATTCATTCGGAAACACATCATCATCCCATTCAATAAAACGGGTAAAGTTATAGATATAGGCAGCTTTCAAATTAGACTCTTCGGCCTCCCTCTGAGTAAATCCGCTGCTTGCGAATAGTATAACTAGCAATAAGTATATAACTTTCCGTCTTAACATCCTATCAAAAACTTGCAGTGATTTTAAATATTCCTATTGTTCCTGGCTGTTCAAGAACTGTTGAGTACAGTACTCCATCTGCTGTTCTTATTCCCGGATCCAAATATTTTACATTGAATATATTTTTCACTGTTAAACCAAGACACACGCGGTTATCAAAAAATTTTTGTGTTGTAACCGCCATGTTCGTTACAAAATAGCCATCTACGGGTCCATAGGGATTAGAGCCTGACACATTCCTTTTTCCTACCCAATTACCGATCATACTAATCTTGAATAACTCTGCCACATGCACTGTAAGTCCTAAATTTCCTTTCAATTTTGCCATATTCGGAATATTAAACGTTGTATCTGCTCTCCCAAAACGGCGGGCGGTCTGTTCACCTTCCTGAAAAGTAAAATTTGCGAATCCGTTGATTTTTTTCGAAAAAGAAACATCCAACCTGGCTTCAAGTCCATTTACCTGTGCTTCACCAATATTTTGATTTTGTGTGTACCCTTTGGTTTGAAGATTTGTTAAGATGATGATATCAATCAATTCATTTCTAAAAGCATTTAATTGAAATAGAAATTGTTTCCTCAGATTGTATACTATATTGAATTCATATGTTCTCACTTTTTCAGGTTTTAAATCTGAATTTGCAAGAGAACTATTGCTACTTAAACTAGCATTGTATTCTTCCACTTCATTAATTGTTGGTGCCCTGTAAGCTGTTCCATACAAAAATTTCAATGTAAGTTTTTCAAACAGTTTATTAACAATGGCTATACGCGGACTTATTGGATTTCCATAAATACTATTGATATCATATCTTGTCCCAAATGTGAAATGAGTTCCTCCTAACCATTTTGTATGTAACTCATACTGAAGAAAGCTTCCTAAATTATTCCATATCGTAAATTGACGGGCTCCAAAGTAGGAATACAATCCTCTTACTTCTAATTTTCCATTAATTGTATATTGATTGGTATCTATGTTCACCGCTCTGTATCCATTTTCCAGATTGTCCTGATACAGTTCTATTCCACCAGAAATAGTATGCATATCATTAATTTTATATGTTGAGGTCAGCTTTCCGCCCATTCTATTAGAATATTTCGCAAAAGGATAACGGTATAGATTAACAGAATCAACAATCACGTATACATAAGATTTTTCACTGATCCCTGTTTCCCGGTATTCCACCAATGTTGTTAAAGACAACTTGGCATTCGGTGTATATGTATTTTGCATAAATGCTGTTCTTGAATAAGGTTGGTGCCGGGAAGGCTGCTCCCCTCTAAAATTTTCAGATATTACTCCGACTGTCCCTGTATTGTCGTATCCGGAGGAAGGCTGACCAAGAAATCGAGTGGGTGTATTTAACATTTGCCCCCATCCCATGGGTGTTACAAAGGTCCTGTATCCCAGAATGGTTCTGGATTTTGCAGTTGTATACCCGATAGTCGTTGAAAATGAGTACGCATTATCAACATACGAATTACTGTAATTGGGTGAACGATTCGTAAACTGTGGACCATCTGTACGGAACAGAGAGCCAGAAAATAAAATATCCATTGCTCCTTTCTTTAAGCCAAATGAAGCCTTTTCAAAAGAAGTGTTTAAGTTGCCTTGTCCTCTCTGAACAGTTAATCCATTTAATGTTTGTGCTTTTTTTGTAATGATATTAATGAGCCCGCCAAATGCATTGGCACCGTAAATAGCAGAAGCCGGCCCCCATATAATTTCAATCCGTTCAACATTATGTAAGCTATAGGCAGGTCCACCCATATCATTTGTACCAGCAATATTATTTTCAGGAATTCCATCGATCAATAACAATGCTCTTAAATTTTCTGCTCCAAACATTCCTCTAAAATAGATAAGTGTAGGAGCATAACCATTCAGGTGAATAAAATCAATTCCCGGAACATCGCGTAACGCATCACCAAGTTCTTCATAACCTCTTTCTTCAATTTGTTGTGCAGTAATAATAAAAATAGTGGAAGGCGCTTCGCTTAGCTTTTGACCTGAAACATCAGCAGAAGCTGAAACTACTTTGACATCCATTAGTTGCTCCATAGAATAGTCAAGCAAAGAGTTTATTTGGTTGGTGGTATCTTCCTGCGATAAAAGGAGATGAGCCGATAAATAGAATAAAACAAACAACCCGGCTTTAGTTTTCATAGAAAAATAAATTTAATTTTTATCCTTCTTCACCAACCTTCCCAGTATATAATTATTCTATGCAGTATGCTTTAACTTTTGAACAGATTTGAGATTATTTGTTTTAGACCAGTTTCAGTAAAAATACGATATAAATTCAGAAATAAAAAGTTAGACATCTTAAAAGTATATATTAAAGGTTTACTATTCTTTGATCGCTTACAAACCTTTAATAGTGTCCGACTATAGATTCCTTTCTTTCATTGTCAAGTGTTTCAGGCAATTTAGCAACGATAAATTGCTGCTGAAACTCCACAGCTGAGGTATGCATTACCCCTAAATAAAACCCTTTGCAATGAATTGACAACTACAATTGTTAGGATAAAAAAGTAAATTATATAAAATCCATAGTATTTATAGATTATTGTTATTTTATTAATAATCAATTAGTTAACTCGAATACATTTACAGGTTTTTCCCCGTGGAAGTCCGGTATTTTTCCTTAAAATGGTTATGACCATGTCAAAGTAAAGGGTTTTATCCATACATTTGCAGCAGTTAATAGAACATCCCCTCTTTTATTCATCCTTGTTTTCGCTAAGAAAATATTTTGCGATTTATAGATGACATTTTTTGGCAAGCTTTTTTATTATCCTGGAATATAAAAACCTTCATAATTTTAAAAAAATTGTGGTACTCTAAACACTAAGTCATGAAAACCTATTTACGTATTTTTCTTACAATTTATATATTTACACTAACAACAATTGAGGCTGCCGGTCAAGAAAACCGTTCCTACTATCACTCTTTTAATTCCGCACCCAGGTTAAAAAATAAACCTGTTACTTATCAAAGAAATTTTCAAAAAAGGTCTCATGAAAACCCTCCTTATGATAGTGCTTACTTCTACACCTGGGACTCTGTTACATTTGATTGGTTTCTAAGTCTCAAGGAATTCTACAAATCCTATGATAATCATAATAACCTTCTTTGCCTGATTGGGAAAAAGAAAAATGAACAAGGTAGTTGGCAAAACTCTTATAAATGCAACAGTACGTATGACTCAAAAGATAATGTCACATCCAAAATTTTTTATACCTGGAAAAGCGGTGATTGGGAAAAATTCAGAACAGAAACGTATGTATACAATGCTCATAACGATATAGTATCCTTTACTTCAAGTTATTTGGTTGGTACTAAATGGAGCAATGAAAATAAAAATACGTTCACTTATGACAGTAATTATAACCTCCTTACAGAATCCTATCTGTTAGGAGATGGCAACAGCTGGATACCTGATTACAAGTATATATACACATATGATGGTGAGAATAACAGGTTAAGCGAGACTTATCAGATCGGGACCGATTCGGACTGGAAAAATGCTGCAAAGTGGGATTATGTATATGATAGTAGTCATAACCGTTTAAGCGAACACTATCAGAACTGGGATTTTTCAAATAACCACTTTGTAAATGCAGCAATGTTTGTTTATAAGTATGATACAAACAATAATAATACGGAACAAATTGCCCAGAATTGGGAAAATGAAACATGGGTCAACTCCATTAAAACAAGCTTCACCTATGATTCTAAAAAAAATAAAACCATCGAACTGGTAGAGAGATGGAATGAAACAAACTGGGAAAACCGCCTACAGACTGTTTTAACCTTTGATAAAAATAATAACAATACCAGTAAACTTGTTAAAGAATTTACTGAAGACCAATGGGTAAATTCTTCGCTCGTTAAATATACTTACGACACTAAAAGAAAAACAGGATCTATTGAGCAGGAATGGAAGAATAACAGCTGGGTGAACCGTGAAAGATTTATTTTTTCTTATGATTCAAATGGTGAACCAACGCTTGAATTAAGCCAAAAATGGGACAATGAAAATCAATGGATCAATGCTTATTATATCTTTAAAGCCTATAACAGCCAGTTAATTAAAACAGATGAGTCTTATAAATCATGGAATATTGTTTCTGCTAAGGAAAATGATGATGAGTATCCACCATTCATTACCGGTGATAGTATACATTTTTACATACAAGATGGAATTACGACCGATATAGCGCAATCAGGCAAAGACAATAACAAAGATCAGCTTGTTGTGTACCCCAATCCATCGAACGGACAATTTAATGTATCACTAGGTAGCCAGCAAAAAATTCAAACTATTGAAATATATGACTCAAAAGGTAATCTGATTCTGAAACAACAACAATCCAACCTGGTTGACATTCCAGGTTCAACGCCAGGCATTTATTATATACGTCTTCAACAAGACGCTACTTTCTACTCCGAAAGGATTGTCGTGCAATAGTATAGCTTGCATCACATCTGGGATTCCAGTACTGAATCAGGGGATTGACTGTATAGTCATATCCCCTTTATTTATGCTATTTTTCCAACCATTACAAACATTATTTCAATAATTCTTCTGGAAAACAGATTCTATTGCAACCTTTTATCTGTTTTTTTAATCACTAAGTGTAATTAATTGTATTTAAATCAATTATTGAGATCACATAAACAGTAATATTTATAATGAAACCATTCTTTCTGTTGGTTCTATACTTTCTATCAATCCCATTAGTGGCTCAGATTATCTCTGAAAATAACAAAAATGACTTACTGCTAAAAAATTATTCTCGGTTAACGTATCAACCTTATTCTTCAGTAGATCTTATTTGCACCGGGTTTATACCTATTGATAACAGCGCATCCAGAAACGTAAATTCAGATTTTAATTGGCCGCTTCTTTTAAGTATTGGTTTCGGTATACTTGTTTCCATTGTGCTGGTCTGGTTCTTCAATCAAAAGTCATTAAAAAGCCGTTACGAAAACCGATATCCAAATCTGGGAGGATGGTTGATTTTAGTGGCTATGGGTTGTTTATTTACACCTTTGTACTACCTCCTCGGGATATACAGACATTGGGATAATCAAAAATATATTAATTATGCCTTCCATTATTTTCATGAGCAATCCAATTTCTTTTCGCCACTAAAGGGTTTCTACACATTACTTACAAATTTTTTTAATGCGGTTATGCTGGTTTATTCCATTTTTGTCGTAACTCTTTTTTTTCAAAAGCGCGTTTTATTCCGGCCACATTATGTTTTATTTAAATTGATTACACTTCTTCTTTTTATTACAGATGTATGGATGATCTACCATTTTTCTGATGGAATGCCGGGTCGAACATTCATCTCAAAGCCTACTACATGGGTAAGAATTTCCATTGCGATCTGTATCTGGGTTCCTTATGTCTGGTTTTCAGAAAGAAGCAGACATACTTTTACCAATGAAAAAGAGGAAGAAGAAGAATTATTGCACTTTTAAAATTTCCGATTGCTTAAATGCATCGGTTTTATTTACACAATCGCCTTCTATTCTTCTTCAGGAGTAATGAATTCGTTTTCGCTTTTTGCTATTACAACTGTTGCTACTCCGTTACCAATAATATTGGTAATAGCCCGTGCTTCACTCATAAACTTATCCACCCCTAACAAAAAGGCAAGGCCCTCAACCGGGATTTTATGAATGGTAGTAATGGTCGAGGCTAAAATTATGAATCCGCTACCGGTTACACCTGCAGCCCCTTTCGAGGTTATCATCAGAATTCCGATGATACTTGCCATTTCTGCAAAACTCAATTCAACATCGTACAACTGTGCTAAAAAAATAATGGACATAGAAAGATAAATTGAAGTGCCATCCAGATTAAATGAATAACCTGTAGGGACCACAAGTCCTACCACCTCCTTACTACATCCCATTTTTTCCAGCTTTTGCATAATGGACGGTAAAGCTGCTTCAGAAGAAGAAGTTCCCAACACGATCAGTAATTCTTCTTTTATATATTTCAAGAAATGATAAATATTCATTTTGAAACAATACAATATACTACCCAGTATCAGAAAGATAAAAACAAACATCGTGAGATATACGGTTCCCATGAGCTTTGCCAAAGGTAGTAATGTATGCAGTCCGAATTTTCCAATTGCAAAAGCCATCCCTCCAAATGCCCCGATTGGCGCCAAGTACATAACATACTTTAATGCTATAAAGGTAAGTCTGGAACCTTTATAAAACAGTTGTATTGTTTTCTCTCTGTACTTTGAAAAGCTAATCACAATACCAGTAACGATAGAAAATATCAATATCTGTAAAGTGAAATTTGAAAAAAAGAATTGCATCCAATCAAAGCCAGTAGCTGCACGTTGCGTATATTTACTCGCATCCATCACCTGTAAAGCAGCTCTATCAATTTTTCCCGGCTCAATTAATAGTGCCATTCCTACCCCTATTACAAGCGCGAAAGTGGTAATCACTTCAAAATATAGCAATGCTTTGATACCAATACGTCCTACCTTTTTTAAATTACCCATACCGCTTATTCCGAGCACAATTGTAAAAAAGATGATGGGTGGTATGAACCATTTTATTATTTCTACAAAACCTTTCCCTAACACTTCCATTTTCACAGCCTGGCAAGGAAAATAATGTCCTAGTATAATTCCTGTAACGATCGCAACGAATACCCAAAAAGTAAGATTGGCAGCAACACGGTAGAGTAAAGGTTTCGTTTTTAACTTATCATCCATTGGTATATAATAACTGGACGAAAGGTACAAAATCAGTTTTTTATGGATAGAGGTATTAATTGTTATAAAATCTAAATAATAATTAACTGAAAACTAACATTTTATAAAATTTTTTAATACATAATTTGCATATACATAATTTTCTTATGTATATTTGTATTATGTATTCATCAGAACTTATTAAAGGCACTTTAAAAACTATTATTTTAAAGTTATTATCCGAAACAAAACAGATGTACGGATATGAAATTACCCAGCGGGTAAAAGAATTAACTGCTGACAAAATTCAAATTACTGAAGGTGCTTTATATCCCACCTTACATGCTTTGGAAAAAGAAGGCATTGTTACAACGGAAGTAGTTAATATAGGAAAACGTGTGCGCAAGTATTACACACTGACTTCCAAAGGGAAATCAGAAGCATCTGAAAAAGTAAATGAGTTTGCTGATTTTATTGCAACAATGGGATTTTTACTAGACATTAAACCAAAATTAGGATAATGTACACGCTGAGTGAACAACAGATTGATTATATTCTAAATGATATCAAAACCCGTGGTGTTGAGATGGAGGATCTGCAGCTAAACCTCCTCGATCATATTTGTTGCACTGTAGAGTGTGAATTGCAAGAGAATGGAAATTTTGAAGAATTCTATCAACAAGTTATTACCCGTTTTTTCAAAAAAGAGTTGAGAGAAATTCAAGAAGAAACCATTCTATTATTAACCTTTAAAAATTATTTCATCATGAAAAATGTAATGATCCGATCGGGTTTTGTTTCGGTCCTTTTACTTGTATGTGGCTCTCTTTTTAAACTTATGCATTGGCCCGGAGCAGGCCTATTGATAACATTAGGAGTTGCTTTGCTTAGCCTGTGCTTTCTGCCACTTGTTTTCATACTTAAAATCAAAGACAAAAGCAGCTCAAGAGACAAGTTCATTATGGGAATAGCTACCCTTACAGGCTTCTTTTTATCACTCGCAACTTTATTTACAATTATGCATTGGCCAAATCCAAATGGTATACTGTGGATAATAACAGTGAGTCTTTCTGCATTTGTACTTATTCCTGTTTATTTTTTTACAGGAATCCGAAATCCGGATACTCGTTTAAATACTATTGTTACAACCGTTGCCTTAGTAGGTGGAACAGGTTTGCTTTTTACACTGATTAATCTTCGTCCTTCTGCCAAACAGACCCATTTAAAAATGTATTCTTACATTCAAAGTGAAGAATTGCTCAAAAAGGTTCAGCACTTAAATCATCAGAAAGAGAATACTATTATTCTTGATATTAATCACACAACTGATCAGATCAAAAACATTATTGTAGGAAATATGATTGGACAAAGCACTATTCCCAAGGATTTTGAAAAAAAGCAAATTTTCGGTGAGGAAGAAGAAATCGGAGATGCTTTTAATGAGGGACGGCAAGGAATGGTTTTGTTTTCACATTTGAAAAATGTAGTGAAGCAATACAATGAAACCCTTGCCAAACCGGAAGAAGATAAAATCACACTTGAACACTTTCAGATGGATAAACTTTATCGTTACAACAACTATCTTTTTCTTAATTACCTGGTTCAATTGCAAATGTATATTGCCACTACGGAAAACACGGTAACTGCTTCCAAATGATTATTCCTCTCTCTATATAGACGGTAGTTATCTTGAACGACATTTCTTGTTCAAAATAACTACCCTATTTATCATCAAACTATAAGTTTTTCTCATTCAGGATCAGGCCAACATCAATGATTTTTCCCATGTCAAAGGTTTGCCCATCAGTTCTTCAATAAAAACAATCCCAATTCCGGTTATTCCTTCCAGCAAACCACATTCATTTACAAATCCTTTTTCGAGATAATGTGTTTTATATCCTGCGTGACCATCAGGATGACTGGCCAGGTTTAAAGTAATGTTCAGCCAGTAATCTGCTGTTATACCGAACTCCTTTAGGCCGGTGATACGGAATAAATTCCGATACATTTTTACAAGCCCTGCAGAACCATGGCATACTCCACCTTCTCTTATAACCTCTTTTACCGGATCCAAACGTGTTATTGTTTGTTTTGCTATTGCCAGTGCATACGTTTTCAATTCTTTATCATCTAATACATCTGCAGCCAGCAGAAAAGCAGTTGCAATGCCAAGGTCGCCATAGCACCAGGCCAATCGGCTGTTATGTTCAGGCTGACCATCTTTTATCCAGGATGGAAAATAAGAATGATACGTTTGAGGATCGTGCTG
>CAZMRM010000045.1:14441-14896 GCA_964568515.1 uncultured Chitinophaga sp.
ATCGTGCTGGTTCTTTTTATAAAAAGCAATTATTTTCTGAAGTGTATTTTTTACTTCTTCTGAAGCCAGGTTCTTATTTTTCAAACAACGTTGCAAATAATAAATAATGCTGGCCATACCATGAGACAGACCGGTATTAACGACCGCTACCCACTGATCTTTTATATTCACTTTTGACAAAAAGGAAATCGTATCATCCATTTTAATTGCTTTGGCAAAAAATTTCTGATTAAACTCCTTCAACCATTTTTCTGATGAAGCATCTTCCATATCTAAAAAATAATTAGCAACTCCTAAAGCACCGTGTAAAAAATCATATTCTTCATTCTGTATTTTACTCTGCATGAATTCATTCAATATAGGATGAACCGCCGTTGTAATATCGCTTAAATCCAGATCAATGTATTTGGCATCACCCAAATTCTTTAATGCCCATAGTAAACCCGTTATTCCAT
>CAZMRM010000046.1:0-4512 GCA_964568515.1 uncultured Chitinophaga sp.
TGTGGGAGTGTCTTCCTCGCCGGGATACATTCAAAGTCTCTTGAATTTTTTGTTTCTTTTTGTTTTCAAGACAAAAAGAAAAAGAAGAGGATAAATTTGGTACAAAGTTCCCGATACTCACTTAAATTTATTTCGGACGCTGCTAAATGTTATAAAAGCTAAAATTTAATTATTTTTTTTAAAATTTGCATCACAATCAAAAATTGATATACATTTGCACAAATTTTAATTAAAATCACAAACAAAACAAATGAAAAAAGTATTTACATTAGTTGCCGTAGCTTCGATGTTCACATTCGTAGCTTGCGGACCTTCGGCTGAAGAGAAAGCTGCAAAAGAGAAAGCAACACAAGATTCAATTGCTGCTGTTGAAGCTGCAAAAGCTGCTGAAGAAGCTGCAAAAGCTCAAGCGCTAGTTGATTCTAGCAATGCATATGCTGCTGCTCAAGAAGCAGAAGCAAAAAGAATTGCTGACTCTACTGAGGCTGCAAGTCAAAAAAAAGGTAAAAAGAAATAGTTTTTCTTTTTATACAAAAAAAGGAACATCGGTACCGATGTTCCTTTTTTTTATTCATGTGAAATATAATTAAATTAGACGCGTTTTTTTACTTAATCATCTCATTTTTTCAAATTATTGATTTATTTCAGTTCGCCTTTTATGCGTAAATTTCTTCTCTCCTTCCTTACCTTTTTTATCACTGGTATTTCTTTTTCGCAACAAATGATCATTACCGGTACTGTACAGGATACGGCTACTAAAAGTCCATTGCCAAACAGTGTTACCATGGCCGTTCGATTAAAAGATTCTGTGCTGATAGCTTTTACACGAACAGACGCAAATGGAAATTTTACCTTAAACAATCTGAAAATAGATACGTTGGAACTGATTGTTTCCAACCCGTTGTTTGGTGACCAGTCATTTTACATCATCGGTAGTCCTTCCAATACGAGCTTTCACATGGGAACCATTGTACTTCCACCAAAAAATAAACAATTGAAAGAAGTAATAATTTATGCATTTAAAGATCCTGTTTATTATAAAGGCGATACATTGGTGTATAGTGCCGACTCTTTTAAAGTAAAACCAAATGCTACCGTGGAGGATCTTCTAAAAAAATTACCCGGTATCAAAGTGGATCAAAGCGGTAAAATTACTTCCCAGGGTAAGGCTGTAGATCAGGTATTGGTGGATGGAGATGAGTTTTTTGGAACAGATCCAACTGTTGCAACCCGTAATTTAGGCGCAAATACAGTTGAATCCGTCCAGGTGTACGAAAAAAAAGATGAAACAAACAGCTCGGGTGAAAACCTTCAGGTAATGAATCTGAAATTAAAAGAAGAAGCAAAACACGGATACTTCGGAAAGGCTTCTGCAGCAAGCGATTTTCAGAAATTTTATGAGGCAGAAGCCATGGTAAACAAGTTTAATGGAAGCCAGAAAATATCAGTTTTCGGACTCGGAAGCAATACACCAAAATCCTCACTTGGTTATGCCGATATCAATAAGTTTGGACTGGAGAATGAAAACAACATGGAGTTCGACGAGGAACTCGGATATTTCACCCGTACCAATCAGGAACCGGAAGGTATTCCCAGGACATTAAAATCGGGTATCTACTATTCGGATAAACTTGGAAAGAAGACAAAGCTCAATTTGAATTATACCTTCAATTCAAATAAAGTAGATGCTGTAGGAGCTTCCCGCTCCCAGTATTTTCTTCCAAATGACTCTACTTATTCAACAAGCCTGGAAAGCAGTAGCATAAAAGCATCTGAATCGCATTCCATAAATGCAAAAATTGTTCAAACTCTCGACTCACTTACAGAATTGGAAATTGAGCCTAAATTGAGGCTTAGCAATGACAATAAAAAAAATCGATTTCTCACTTCTTTCTTTGGTTCAGATAGCTTGTTGACGCATCAGAACGATGTATCAAATGCCATTGATCTGGAAGGTTATTCTCTTAATACATTTGTTCGTTTAACCCGGAAGTTTAAAAACAGGGACAGGAGATTTCGAATGAATTATAATTTCCTCATCAATGATAATGTATCGGATGGTGTGTTAAAGTCCCTGAACAAGGGTTCTGATACATTAACCAGTCAGGATATCAATCAAAAAAAAGAAAATCAATTGAATTCCCAAACGCACAATGCAGTTTTAATTTATACAGAACCTCTCACTAAAAAGATAAAGCTGGAACTTGAATACAATGTAAATCTTAATATATCCAAACAAGATAAAAAGACCCTTGATTTTGCAAATGGAGATTATTCTACCATCAATCCGTTGTTTACAAACAACTTTGAAAACCACAGGAACTTTCATAGCGGAGGGCTTTCTTTTATTTATGAAGCAAGAAAACATTTTTTCCGTACGGGAACCCGTGCCCGTACTGTTTCTTTTGAAAATATTAATCTGATTAATCAGAAACATTATACTTATTCGGTGAATAACCTGTTGCCCAATCTGTTTTACATGTATAAAATTGGTGATAATAGCCGTGTCTCTTTTCGCTATAATACAGCTTCCAGTCAACCTACCATTGAGCAACTACAACCTGTTCCCGATAATATTAATCCCAACCAGGTGAAGTTGGGTAACCCGGACTTAAAACCTACTTACAACCATAATTTTAGTTTAAATTATAACGTCTACCGTCCTTTAACCGGCAGATCAGTTTGGTTCATGGCGAACTTTGGTACTATTGATAATGCATTTTCCAATTCGATAACATATGATAGTATTGGACGTACCTATACACAAACTGTAAATGTGGACGGTAACTATAATTCAAATGCTAACTTATTTATGAGTTTTCCTTTACTTAATAAAATGATCATGATTGATCCGAGTTTCAATTTCAGTTATCAGAAAAATTCCAATTATATCAGTTATCAGAAAAACGTAACAAAAACGGCTAATATCAATGGAAATCTAAATATTGTGCTGGAACTGGATACCCTTACTTTCAGAGCGGGTTATAATTATACCTATAGTGCTCCCTCTTCTTCCTTGAATACAACGAGTATTAAACCTTATAATTATCAGGAACTATCAGCCTATCTTTATTTGAAACTGCCACTGAAATTTGCCATTGAAACATCCGGACAATACATTATCAACAGCAATCGTGCGCCGGGGTATAACATCAATTATGTATTGTGGAATATCACTATCAGTAAGATGTTCCTTAAAAATGAAAATCTTATTTTATCATTGATCGGGAATGATTTGTTGAATCAGAACATCAGTACCAATCGAACAGTTCTGGATAATGTCATTACAGATAAAAAAACGACCATTATCAGCAGGTATTTCCTTGTTCAACTTAGCTTTAAGTTCAATAATAACAAAACAAAAGAAAATGACTTTTATTAAATACAACCTGATTGCTGTAGTACTGATCCTTGTTCCCGGGGAGGTTGTAGCTCAGCTAACTTACGGAAAAATTACCTATGAACGCAAAACCAATCTGTATAAGAAGTTTAAAGATGATAATGTAAAGGAGTGGCTGCAAGAAGAAGATAAAAATAAAGTGGATGTGTTTGAATTGTATTTCAACGATTCAATTTCTGTATTTAAACCACAGGAAAGTGATTTAAAGGAACGTAACAGTTGGGCTACCAGTAAAAATACTGTTTATGAAAATTTTAAAACGAACAAACAGCTTTCTATTAAAAGTGTGTGGGGAGAAAAATTGTTTCTGGAAGATTCGGTGCCTAAACGCCAATGGAAAATAACCGCCAGTCAACGTACAATTGCAGGTTATAATTGCAGAAAAGCCATTTGTTATATCAACGATACGATACCCATTTACGCCTGGTACACGAATGAAATAGTGCCACCCATAGGCCCGGAAAGCTTTGGCAATTTACCTGGTGCTATTTTAGGATTAGCAACAGAAGATGGAGGTGTCATTTATTTCGCCAAAACGGTTGAAATCAGTAAACCTGATTTAAAAAAAATCATTCCTCAAAAAGAGAAGAACAAAATTTATAAAAGCGAAGAACTGAGAAGAAAACTGGAAAAAGATTTCGGAAAAAATCCCTGGGGAAAAGCAATGATCAAAGAATTTTTCAGGTGGTAGTTTTTTTAGGTAATTTCGCCATCTTCATCAATTCACATTTACCGCAAGTCTTTTTCTTCTTTATGTTTTCATAACCGCGGTACAGAATGTAGCAGAAAGAGAGGGCCAATAGAATATAAGTGATGAATTGCTGTATCATTTTTACTTTCTGAATTTAGTCATATTATGGCATTTTACGAGCCAAAAGATAAAATTTTTCGATTAAATAAAACAAAAAACAATTTCTGATCCGAATTTAAATGAAGATAAACAAATCGTAAACAAAACGATAGAACTTCTGTTTATTCGCTAAATTCAATACATCAAAATTACAATTATTTCATCTGTTTTTGGCTTATTTTAATAATTTTGTTTCTCAATCATTTCTAGCCATTTTATGATTTTAGCCGAAACTCCCATACGTTATGATAGAAAAAAATAC
>CAZMRM010000046.1:4522-14813 GCA_964568515.1 uncultured Chitinophaga sp.
AAATACAAAGATGATACATTGATCGCTTTGTATAAAGGTGTTCTGAAACCCAGGATGATCGAGGAAAAAATGTTATTGTTGTTACGTCAGGGTAAGATCTCTAAATGGTTTAGCGGAATAGGACAGGAAGCCGGTTCCGTTGGTGTTGCAATGGGCCTTGAAAAAGATGAATACATTTTACCCATGCATCGGAACCTGGGTGTGTTTACCTCCAGAGAGATTCCTTTGAATCGTTTGTTCTCACAGTTTCAGGGAAAACCCGGAGGGTTTACAAAAGGAAGGGACCGTTCCTTTCATTTTGGAACACAGGATTATAAACTGGTTGGGATGATTTCTCACCTGGGACCGCAGTTAGGAGTGGCAGATGGCATTGCACTTGGAAATTTATTAAAAGAAAATAATAAAGTAACCTTCGTTTATACAGGCGATGGAGGGGCAAGCGAAGGTGATTTTCATGAAGCATTGAATGTTGCTGCTGTTTGGAACCTTCCCGTTATTTTTGCTGTCGAAAATAACGGATACGGTTTATCCACCCCCAGCAATGAGCAGTTTCGCTGTAAGCAATTTATAGACAAGGGCATTGGCTACGGTATGGAAGCTGTCCAGGTGGATGGTAACAATGTGCTGGAAGTGTATGATACAGTAAAGTCCATTGCTGCTGCTATCCGGAAGAAACCAAAGCCTGTTTTATTGGAATTGATGACCTTTCGTATGAGGGGGCATGAAGAAGCCTCGGGAACCAAGTATGTGCCCAAGGAGCTATTTGAAATATGGGGTAAAAAGGATCCGCTTAATAATTTTGAAAGGTACCTGTTGGAAGAAGGTGTTTTAACAGAAAAGATGGTAGAGGAATACCGTGCAGAAATTCGCAGGGAAATTGAAAAGGGATTAGAGATAACATTTGCTGAACACTCCCCCATACCGGATACGGAGCAGGAATTAAAAGATATGTATGCCCCTTTTGAACCGTCAATTGTAACGGCTCAGGGAAATAAAACAGAAAAAAGATTTGTTGATGCGATTTCTGATGGACTTAAATTGGCCATGTATAAACACAAGGATCTGGTGTTGATGGGGCAGGATATTGCCGAGTATGGTGGTGTATTTAAAATTACCGAAGGGTTTGTACAGGAATTTGGAAAAGCAAGGGTCAGAAACACCCCCCTTTGTGAGGCAGACATTATAGGAGCTGGTTTTGGTTTGTCCATCAATGGGATGAAAGCCATGGTAGAGATGCAGTTTGCTGATTTTGTAACCGAAGGCTTTAATCAAATAGTGAACAATCTTGCCAAATCCTATTACCGTTGGGGGCAACATGCGGATGTTGTTGTGCGAATGCCTACCGGAGCTGGTGTTGCTGCCGGACCATTTCATTCTCAAAGTACAGAGGCCTGGTTTGTACATACACCCGGTTTAAAAGTGGTTTATCCTGCTTTCCCATACGATGCAAAAGGATTATTGCTCATGTCTTTTGAAGATCCCAATCCTGTTATGTATTTTGAACACAAAGCACTTTACAGAAGTATTACCGAAGAGATACCTGATGATTATTATACTGTTCCATTTGGTAAAGCAAAGCTGATCAGGGAAGGGAATGATGTTTCCATTGTTACATACGGACTGGGAGTACACTGGGCACTTGAAATCCTTAACAAACATCCGGAAATAAAAGCCGACCTGCTTGATCTCAGAACCTTGTTGCCCTATGATAAGCAAGCAATTATTAACTCTGTTTACAAAACAGGCAGGGCGATTGTGCTGCACGAAGATACGTTAACAGGTGGCCTTGGTGGGGAATTGGCTGCAGTTATTGCAGAACATTGTTTTGAACAGCTCGATGCCCCTGTGGTACGTGTGGCCAGCTTGGACACACCGGTTCCAATGAATGCAGACCTGGAAAATAATTTTCTGCCCAAACAACGATTTGAGAAGCAGCTGTTGAAACTTGTAAATTATTGAAATGACAAAGAAAGAGCGGTTTGAAAAAATCATTGATTACTTTAGTAAACATCAGCCTGTTGCAGAAACAGAATTACAATATAAGAATCCATATCAATTGTTGGTGGCCGTTATTCTTTCGGCTCAATGTACCGATAAGCGTGTAAACATGGTAACTCCGGCTTTATTTAAAGCCTTTCCGAAAGCTGAGGTATTGGCACAAGCCGGCAGTGAAGAGGTATTTGAATACATACGAAGTATCAGTTATCCGAATAATAAAGCCAAACACCTGGTTGGAATGGCCAAAATGCTGGTCCATGATTTTAAAGGAATTGTTCCTTCAGATGTGGATGAACTGCAGAAATTACCCGGAGTTGGACGTAAAACGGCCAATGTGATCGCTTCTGTTGTGTATGAAAAACCTGCAATGGCAGTAGATACGCATGTGTTTCGGGTGTCGAACAGACTGGGTCTCACCACCAATTCCAAGACGCCACTGGAAACGGAAAAACAGCTGGTAAAATACATACCGGAAGGTAAAATAGCCATTGCACATCATTGGCTGATTTTACACGGACGATACATTTGCCTTGCCCGAAATCCTAAATGCGAAATCTGCCCTTTGACACAATGGTGTGCTTACTTTCAGAAGCTTGTAAAAACAGGAAGCTTACTTAAATCGAACTGATTTTTCTGGTTCAGCATAGCCTGAAGCAACGAGCATTTTAGCGGACAGATTTTCGCATTTTTGTTAATAAAAAATAAGAAAAGCCCCTTATTCCAACCATTTATTCCATTAGCTTTGAAGGAGGTTTATGGCAAATTATAGTACACATTTAAAGGAAGGAGAGCCTGCGCCGGATTTCAGGGCAAAAGATCAAACAGGAAAGGAAGTTCAATTAGCAGACTTTAAAGGAAAGAAACTGGTATTGTATTTTTACCCGAAAGATGATACACCTGGTTGTACCAGTCAAGCCTGTAATCTGCGTGATAATTATGCTCTCTTTAAAAAGAAAGGCTATGTTATTCTGGGGATCAGTGCCGATGAAGAAAAAAAGCATATGAAATTTGCAACCAAGTATAACCTGCCTTTTCAATTATTGGCAGATATGGATAAAAAAATAATTGCCGCTTATGATGTATGGGGAGAAAAACATTTTATGGGAAGGACCTTCGATGGAATCATCCGTACGACCTTCGTAATTGATGAAAAGGGAATCATTGAGAAAATTATTAAGGATGTGAAAACAAAAAATCATACGGAACAGATTCTGGATCCGGTCACAACAGCATAATTATAAACAAGTAACAATTAATCAGAGATATAAAGATGAGCAAAGAAACAAAAGAAAAAGAAGCAAAAAATGCGGCTAAAGAAAATGTGAACAAAGAAAAATTGAAAGCATTGCAGCTGACACTTGATAAACTTGAAAAAACATATGGTAAAGGTTCTATCATGAAAATGGGGGATGCTGCGGTAGAAAATGTGGAAGTGATCCCGACGGGTTCTTTATCATTAGACATTGCCCTGGGTATTGGTGGTTTACCAAAAGGAAGAATCATTGAAATTTATGGCCCTGAATCATCCGGTAAAACAACTTTGACACTTCATGCAATAGCTGCTGTTCAAAAAGCAGGTGGAATAGCTGCATTTATTGATGCAGAGCATGCGTTTGACCGTTCTTATGCCGATAAACTAGGCATTGATACTGAAAACCTGCTTATCTCGCAACCTGATAATGGGGAGCAGGCATTGGAAATTGCAGAAAACCTGATACGTTCCGGTGCAATCGATATCATCGTTATTGACTCTGTTGCTGCGCTTACTCCAAAAAGTGAGATAGAAGGTGAAATGGGTGACTCAAAAATGGGACTTCATGCACGTTTAATGTCTCAGGCGTTGCGTAAACTAACCGGTACCATCAATAAAACAGGCTGTTGCTGCATTTTTATCAACCAGCTGCGTGAAAAAATCGGTGTGATGTTCGGTAATCCTGAAACAACAACGGGAGGCAATGCCCTGAAATTTTATGCGTCTGTTCGCCTGGATATTCGCAGAACAGGGCAAATTAAGGAAGGTGATAATGTTATTGGTAACCGCACACGTGTTAAAGTGGTGAAAAATAAAGTAGCACCTCCTTTCCGTCAGGCCGAATTTGATATCATGTATGGAGAAGGTATTTCAAAAATCGGTGAAATTGTTGACCTTGGCGTTGAACATAACATTATTAAAAAGAGTGGTTCCTGGTTCAGTTATGGTGAAACAAAGCTTGGACAAGGAAGAGATGCCGTGAAAGCATTATTTGCCGATAATGAAGAATTGACTACAGAAATAGAAGATAAAATCAGAGCAGCATTAAGTGGCGATCCGGTTACTACACCCGAGCTGGTTGCTGCAAAATAATATTTTTTTCATTTGTATCCAGGCAAGGATCGATCAACAGATCGATCCTTGCTTTTTTATTCCTGTACCCACTGCCTTAACCCGGATCGCAGATCCGGTCGTTATGGAGCAGGCAGAATAAATGTGTATTTTTGAACACTTTTTATGAAAAAGTTAACTTCAAATGACTAGAAACTATTTATACCTATTGAGTACGTTGTTTGTATTGCTTCAATCCTGCAGCGATGGTTCCAAAACAATTTCTGAAACAAAGGATAGTATTGCTAAAAATACACCTGATGCATTGCAAAAAATAAACCGGCAGTTAGCGGAAAATCCTGATAATATGGATCTTTTGCATGAAAGGGCCAGGTATTATATGGAAACAAAGGAATATACAAAAAGTTACACCGATCTGATGCGGGTACTAAGTCAGGACAGCTCCAAAGCGCAATATTATCTCACACTTTCGGATCTTTATTTTTATACAAATAAAACAGGCAACTCAAAAAAGGCATTGGAAAAAGCGTTGGAATTAGATGAAAAAAACATTGATGCTTTGTTGAAGCTTGCGGAGTTGTATTTATACGTTCAAAAAAATGACAGGTCCATTGAATATATTAACAAGGCGCTCAAAATTGATCAGTACAATGCAAAGGCATATTTTATGAAAGGGATGAATTACAAGGATGTAAGGGATACCGCCAAAGCAATTTCAAGTATGCAAACCGCTGTAGAACAGGATCAGCATTACTACCATGCCTATATGCAGCTGGGTATTTTGACAGCTGCTCAACGAAATCCGATGGCTGTTCAGTTTTATAAAAATGCCATTCGTATTCAGCCCAATAGTACAGAAGCCTGGTATGCAATCGGAAAATTCTATCAGGATATGGGGGATTGGGAAAATGCGATTGTCACTTATAAAGCTTTGATTAATGCAGATGCCCAAAATAAATATGCATTGTATAATACAGGTGTTATTTACTTGCTTCAATTAAAACAATACAAACTGGCTCATGAGCAGTTTACGGAAGCTATTCGGATCGACCCGGAATATATAGAAGCTTATTACAGCAGGGCTGTTACCCTCCAGGCTATGGGGGATAAGGCAAATGCTATTGCTGATTACCAGAGTTGTTTGCGTATTAATTCCAAGTATGAACCTGCGCTGACCGGGTTGAAAGAATTGAATAAATTAAAATAAATACATAGCAATTTTGTATCTTTGCGCCCATGCAAGAAACCATCTTAATACTTGATTTCGGTTCTCAGTATACACAACTTATTGCGCGTAGAGTTCGTGAATTAAACGTTTACTGTGAGATCCATCCATTTAATAAAATTCCGGCCATCACAAAAAATATAAAAGGTGTTATTCTTTCAGGAAGTCCTTTTTCTGTTCGGGATCCTCAATCACCAAACCCTGATCTGTCGGGCATCAAAGGGAAATTACCTTTGTTAGGAGTTTGCTACGGTGCACAGCTGATGGCACAACGGTTCGGTGGTGAAGTACAAGCATCCGAACATCGTGAATACGGGCGTGCAAATTTGTCGTTCGTAAATAACGGAAATGAACTGTTCAAAGGAATCAGCAATCAGTCTCAGGTGTGGATGAGCCATGCCGATACCATTACCAAAATCCCTGATAATTACGAAGTAATTGCCAGTACAAACGATGTAAAGTTTGCCGGATACCGTATTCAGGCCGAAACCACTTATGGAATCCAGTTTCATCCGGAAGTATATCACTCTACCGAAGGAGCCGTTCTTTTGAAAAACTTTGTTGTAACTATTTGTGGTTGCAAGCAGGATTGGACCCCGGATTCATTCATTGAAACAACGGTAAATGAATTGAAAAATAAAATAGGCAACGATAAGGTAGTGCTGGGGCTGAGTGGAGGTGTGGATTCGAGTGTGGCAGCAGTACTCTTGCATAAAGCAATTGGTAAAAATCTGTATTGCATTTTTGTTGACAATGGTTTGTTACGCAAAAATGAATTTGAATCTGTTTTGCATTCTTATCAGCACATGGGTCTCAATGTAAAAGGTGTTAATGCAAAAGAATTATTTTATGCGGAACTAAAAGGAATAAGTGATCCTGAAAAAAAACGGAAGGCAATTGGAAAGGTATTCATCGATGTGTTCGATAGCGAAGCAAAACATATTGATGATGTGAAATGGCTGGCACAAGGAACCATTTATCCGGACGTTATTGAATCTGTATCTGTAAAAGGACCTTCTGCTACTATTAAGTCACACCATAATGTGGGTGGATTGCCTGATTTTATGAAGCTTAAAATTGTCGAACCGCTCAATACGCTTTTTAAAGATGAAGTAAGAAGAGTGGGTAGAACATTGAACATTGATGATGCTATTCTGGATCGTCATCCTTTTCCCGGGCCGGGACTCGCCATACGCATATTAGGTGATATCACTGCTGAAAAGGTACGTATATTACAGGAGGTGGATGCTATATTCATTGACAATCTGAAAGCTGCAGGTTTATATAAAAATGTGTGGCAGGCAGGAGCCATTTTTTTACCGGTTCAGTCAGTAGGAGTGATGGGAGATGAACGTACCTATGAAAATGCAATTGCGTTGCGTGCTGTTACCAGTACGGACGGTATGACAGCAGATTGGTGCCATTTGCCCTATGAGTTTCTTGGAAAAGTATCCAATGAAATCATTAATAAAGTAAAAGGCATAAACCGTGTTGTTTACGACATCAGCTCTAAACCTCCTGCAACAATTGAATGGGAATAGCTAAGTTATAAAAATGAACGGGATTGATTAGAAAAGTAAGTTGAACACATGAGCAGGATAATAACAGTCATCATTTTTAATATTTTTATTTTTGCAAATACATTGTATTCGCAGGATCAAAAATCAAGTGCGGTAAAAAAAACAAAGAGTTCTGCAACCATTAATGGAACAAAATATTTGCTGCATACAGTAGAAAAAGGTCAGACGTTATTTGCAATCGCCAAATTTTATAAAAAAGAAGTAAATGATATCGTTCAGGAAAATCCTGAAGCCATCAATGGGATCAAACCCGGTCAGATATTACGTATTCCCACCGAATCTAAAACAGTTGCGCTGAATGATACTTCCAACTGTATCAACCATACCGTTACTAAAGGCGAAACAATTTATTCCATCGGTAAAAGATACAATGCCACCAGTGAAAGGCTGAGAGCACTCAATCCTGAATTAAAAGATGGATTAAAAATAGGGCAGCAAATAAAGGTTCCATCGCCTTATCCAAAAATACAAACGCCAATACCTGTTGAAACGCAAAAAGAAACTACTGCTGCTTTTTTTTATAGAGGAGAAGTAAAGAGTGAGTACAATATCGCACTTTTTTTGCCTTTTAATATGAATGATGAAAATCTGATAGATGTTGACAAAGTCATTAGCGGAAACGTGGACTTTCCTACTAAAACTTCAAGAGCACTTCAGTTCTATGAAGGGGCATTGATTGCTATTGATTCGCTTAAGAAGTTAAAATTCAATGCAAAGATTTTTGTTTACGATGTAGACGATAAGGATTCGCTTAGCATTGTTACCATCCTTCAAAAGCCGGAACTAACAAGAATGGATCTCATTGTTGGCCCATTGTATGTAAGTAGTTTTATGCCTGTTGCGAAATTTGCAAAGGATCATGCCATTCCAATTGTCTCCCCTTTTACTTCGATAAATAAAATATTATTTAATAACCCGTATGTGTGCAAAGTAACGCCATCCATTCATTTGCAGGTAGAACAAATGGCCCATTATGTTGTGGATTCCTTTAAATTTCAAAACATTGTCCTGGTTAGCACACAGAATTCCAGGGAAGCCGGTTTTTTTAATTCTTTTCGAAGAACAGCAAATGATGACTTGATAAGGGCAGGAAGAGCAACCTCCGATTCC
Organism: uncultured Chitinophaga sp.; assembly: GCA_964568515.1. Taxonomy (GTDB): domain Bacteria; phylum Bacteroidota; class Bacteroidia; order 2-12-FULL-35-15; family 2-12-FULL-35-15; genus 2-12-FULL-35-15. The sequence goes on from CAZMRM010000046.1 coordinate 12,759, forward strand.
GTAAAACTTGTGTACAACGTGAATGCGTTACAGGGGATGTTGCGATTGGATAAAACAAATGTTGTAGTACTGCCTTCTAATGATCAACCCTATGTGAGTGACTTTATCAGTAAACTGAATGTGCTGAATGATAAATATAAAATTGTTCTTTTTGGAATGCAAAATTGGATATCTTATGATAATATGGATTACGAATATTTCAATGAGCTCACAATCCATGTCCCTTCCGACAATTTTATTGATTATGAAAAAAGCGCAGCCAAAAATTTTATCTATAAGTATCGCGAAAGATACAAAACCGAGCCAGATATGTACAGTTTTCAGGGATATGACGTATTGTTTTATTTTCTTTCAGCGCTTCAAAAATATGGGAGCGGTTTTATGAATAACCTGTCTGCCAATCCTTATAATGGTATTGAAACTAATTTTATGTTTTCTCAGTTTCCGCCCGATAGCGGATTTGAAAACAAATCGGTACTGATTCTGAAGTATCAGAATTATCAATTGATAAAAGCGAATTAAGCATTCATCGGAATCATGGATTCACAAGAGCAAATAAAAGTTACCCATAAGGAAGAAATCGCAGTATGGTTTCAGTCCCTGCAGGATGCTATTTGTAAAGCACTGGAAGAAACGGATGGTCAGGGAAGATTTGAAGAAGATAAATGGATCAGAGAAGAAGGAGGAGGTGGACGTACCCGTATTCTTCAGAACGGCGGAATCATTGAAAAAGGGGGTGTTTTGTTTTCCGCGGTAGATGGTCCGGTACCGGTATTTCTCAGTAATGAAAATGAATTCATAAAAAAAGAAGATACGTTTTTCGCCACCGGCGTTTCTATTGTAATTCATCCGCACAATCCAATGGTGCCTATTGTTCATATGAATGTTCGCTACTTTGAAATGAGTAACGGAATATGGTGGTTTGGGGGTGGGATTGATTTAACTCCACATTATGTTGTTGAAGAAGATGCCCGTTTTTTTCATAATGCTTTAAAAAATGCCTGTGACAAACACGATAGCGGTTATTACGAAAAATTCAAAAAATGGGCGGATGATTATTTTTTCATTCCTCACCGCAATGAAACCAGGGGGATTGGAGGGATATTTTTTGATAAACTTTCCGGAAAAGATGAACCTGAAAAACAGCAGTTGTTTGATTTTGTAAAAGAAGTTGGGAATACATTTGCTCCTGTTTACACTGCCTTGATGAAGAAAAGTTATCAACAGCCATTCACACCTCAGAACAAGCAATGGCAATTGCTGAGAAGGGGCAGATATGTAGAGTTTAACCTGGTTTACGATAAAGGAACAAAATTCGGTTTGGAAACAAACGGAAGAGTGGAGTCCATACTCATGAGCTTACCTGCCAACGCCAGTTGGCTATACAATTATAATCCCCTTCCAGAGAGTCCGGAGGCCCTGACCCTTTCTTTTTTAAAAAAAGGTATCCATTGGGCCAAATAATCGTATAACGATGTCCGGAGGATGAGGTAGTATGAAATTACCGGTGCAACCTTTTTAATTTTAATTGCATCGTTATTGTAACACGTAGTGATACGGCCAGCGATCCATAGTTTCTCTCATCTAAACGACGAAGTCATGAAGAAACAGCATAACAAATATTACATAGCGCTTTCTCTCCTGTTTGCCTGTTGCTGTTTTTTTTCAAATGCTCAGCAAACATTCGCAGAAAAAAATTCTGGAAAATCGTACAATGAAGAATATGTTGCACATGCAACAGAATTATATGACTGGAATCAAATTGAAAAAGAATTAATAAAGCGTACACATTCTAATCTGCAGGAATCCGAAAAATTTTTCAGGCATATTTACCGTAACAATTTTGTAAACATGTCAGATTATTTGGATAAAGTCGATGCTGGAATTATTACCAAATCCAATGCAACCCAGTACTGGTTGGATCAATTACCTTTATTTGAAAAATTATATCATCAGGAAATTGCGAATATGCGGGCAATGGAAGCTTCCGTGCCTGCATCCGACGGGCTGTCTGTATCTGCCTTTGCTTCTTGTAATAATCTGGATTTTACAAAT
>CAZMRM010000047.1:0-3918 GCA_964568515.1 uncultured Chitinophaga sp.
ATGAGAGGAACCATGGGAAATTTTGCTTCTCCTTCTGTACCTATTTTTTGGAATTTTCACTCTTTTATTGATGATATCTGGAAAGAATATGAATGTAGCTGTCCGAATAGAGGCAGACAACAGGACTTGTATATGAAAGATAATTCAAGGATTGTTGCGGCAACGCGTGATATTGGAGCGGAACCAAATACGGATCCGGGTTCAATTGCTATCAGTGAAGATATCTGGGTCAGAAATCAAAATGATGGAAAAGTCAATTACACGAATCAAAATCCTATTTATTCGACTTTAAACTATGTATACGTACGGGTTCGGAACCGCGGTTGTCAAACCTCATCAGGCAATGAAAAGTTAATATTACACTGGTCAAAAGGAGCAACGGATCAAACCTGGCCCTCCTATTGGGATGGAAGCATTACTTCACCGGCAATAATGGGTGATACCATTTTTGAAGTTACTATTCCGGCTATCGTTGCGGGTGGTTCCACTATACTTGAAATTCAATGGTTCCCGCCAAACAGCGCTAATTATTCGTCAAACACAACCCCTAAATTATTCAGCTTACTGGCTAGAATCGTTGGAAGCAATGATCCTATGACGTTTGCAGAGGTTGCGAATGTACAAACCAATGTGAGAAACAACAACAACATTGTAATGAAAAATGTTACGGTTGATTCACCTCCGAACGTATTTCCCCTGGTATCTATTACGGATCCAGGTAATAATGCGCAGTATATAGCTCCTGCATCAGTCATCATTAAAGCAAATGCTTCAGATGATGACGGAAGCATCAGTAAAGTGGAATTTTATAATGGAACTACGTTGATCGGTACAGGCACAGGCAGCCCTTACACCTTTACCTGGACCAATGTTCAGGCAGGTGACTACACGATCACAGCAAAAGCAACAGATAATTTAAATGGTACAACAACCTCTTCTGCTGTTAACATAAAAGTAAAGAACAATGCTTTACCCGTAGTAAATATTTCTTCTCCTGTTGATGGTTCAGTATACATAGATCCTGCAAACATATCTATTACTGCTACTGCTACAGATGCGGATGGCGGGATCTCTAAAGTGGAATTTTACAATGGGACCGTTTTATTGGGCTCGGCATCCACCAGTCCTTATACTTATAACTGGGCAAATGTTCAGGCAGGCACTTATGCATTAACGGCAAAAGCGTATGATGACTTGAATGCAACAAAGACTTCAACGGCTGTTCATATTACTGTAAATAACAATTCACTCCCCTCTGTTCAGATCACTGAACCTACAGATGGCACCCAACTGATTGCACCGGCAACCACAACAGTAAAAGCTGTTGCTTCGGATACGGATGGAAGTATTTCTAAAATCGAATTCTATAATGGCACCTCCTTATTAGGAACAGCTACCAGCAGCCCTTATACCTTGTCTTTGACAAATCTTCAAACCGGAATTTTTAAATTATCTGCGAAAGCATACGATGATTTAAACGGAAGCACTACCTCTGACACAGTTATATTAACAGTAAAAGCAAACATGGCACCTGTAGTCACATTAACATCTCCCTCAACGGGTGCTGTTTTTATATCACCGGCTACTGTTACTATCCAGGCTACCGCTTCTGATAGCGATGGAAACATCACAAAAGTGGAATTTTACAATGGTCTTAATTTATTAGGTTCTGCATCCGATGCGCCTTATTCTTTCAGTTGGACAAATGTTTTGCCCGGAAGCTATGCCATAACCGCAAAAGCATACGACAATTTGAATGCTGTAACCACTTCTACTTCTGCAACCATTACTGTTAATAACAACAGCTTACCAACAGTTTCGATTACAGAACCTGTAAATGGAACTATACTACTTGCTTCCACTTCAACAACTCTTAAAGCAACTGCATCCGACAGTGATGGAAATATTACAAAAGTGGAGTTCTATGATGGTACTACTTTATTAGGTAGTTCTACAACTATCCCTTATCAGCTGCCGTTAAACAATCTTCAGGCAGGAATTTATAAGCTTACAGCAAAGGCCTATGATGATTTAGATGCTACTTCTGTTTCAGCTGAGGTAACCTTAACAGTGAATAATAATATTGCTCCGGCTATTCAGATCACTGCTCCGGCTGATGGGCTGGTATTGATATCACCTGCTGCTGTTACACTAAAAGCTATTGCCACAGACAGTGATGGAAGTATCAGCAAAGTAGAATTTTACAACGGAACCACACTATTAGCCTCCCTTACAACGGTACCATACACCTATGACTGGAACAATATTGCTGTAGGTACACATACAATAACAGCAAAAGCATTTGATGACTTGAATGCTGTTACGACCTCTTCATCCATTACAATTAAAGTAAATGAAAATAAAGTACCTGAAGTTTCTATTACTGCTCCCTCAAGCGGAACAACACTTATAGCACCTGCTAATATTACAATTGTTGCAAATGCCATCGATAACGATGGAACAATTACCAAAGTGGAATTTTACAATGGTAGCATATTGATTGGAACAGACGCCAGCAGTCCGTATTCCTTTGACTGGAATGCTGTACTTAAAGGCAACTATACATTGACTGCAAAAGCATATGATAATTCAGGCGCTACTAAAACGTCAGCTGAAGTTACAGTAACTGTACATGATAATAATGCTCCTACAGTACAAATCACTTCGCCAACCAGTGGAACAATAGCAATTGCTCCTGCTAATTTTACGATAACAGCCACTGCCAATGATAGCGATGGAAGTATTGTTAAAGTTGAATTTTATAATGGAACCACGCTCATTGGTTCTGATGCAACCAGTCCATATTCTGTAAACTGGAACTCAATATTGAAAGGAAATTATACGCTTACCGCGAAAGCGTATGATGATTTAGGAGCCAGTACTGTTTCTACTGATATTTTAATTACGATCAATGATAATGTAGCTCCCACTGTTCAGATTACTTTACCTGTTAACGGAACTACTGCAATTGCTCCGGCTAATTTCACTATAAAGGCGACTGCAAGTGACAGTGATGGAAGCATTAATAAAGTAGAATTTTATAATGGAGCTATACTCATTGAAACCGATGTAACAAGTCCTTACTCTATTGACTGGACAGCAGTTCCTAAAGGAACCTATACACTTACCGCAAAAGCGTATGACGACCTGGGAGCTACAAAAACATCGACTGAAATTTCAGTGACGGTTAATGATAATTCAATACCAACAGTACAAATCACTTCGCCAGCTGATGGAACAGTCGTAACCGAACCTGCAAATTTTACTTTAAAAGCAACAGCAAACGACAGTGACGGTAGTATTACTAAGGTAGAATTTTATAATGGAATCACTCTTATCGGAACTTCCTCTACAAGTCCCTATTCTTTTAATTGGAATAATGTTCCTGCAGGTAATTATTCTCTGACTGCAAAAGCGTATGATGATCTGAATGCAACGGGAAATTCCGCTGTAATAAGCGTCGTGGTTCAGTCTAACAATTTACCCGTTGTTCAAATTACTTCCCCGTCAGATGGTGCTTCCTATATTTCGCCTGCTAATTATACAATTACAGCTGATGCAAATGATAGTGATGGAAATATTACCAAAGTTGAATTTTATGATGGAACTACTTTGCTGGCATCTGACGATTCAAGTCCTTATTCTTTGGATATTTCAAATATTGGTGCAGGTACATATACCTATACAGTTAAAGCATTTGATAATTTAAATGCCAGCACTCTTTCTGCACAAGTTAATGTGATTGTTACAGGAAATCAACTTCCGGTAACACAAATCAATTTTCCGGCAAACAATGAAACATTTATATCACCGGCAAATATTACCATTTCAGCAAGTGCTGTTGATAATGATGGAAGTATCAGCAAGGTAGAATTTTATGAAGGGACAAATCTGATCGGAACAGATCAAACAAGTCCC
>CAZMRM010000047.1:3928-14637 GCA_964568515.1 uncultured Chitinophaga sp.
CTATAACCTGACTGTTAAAGCCTTTGATAATACCAATGCTTTTTCAATATCAAGTCAAATAAAAGTGACGGTTACAGATAACAGTCTTCCTTTAGTGATCATTTCCTCACCTCTGAATAACAGCACCATTATTTCTCCGGCAACTGTTTCTATTAAGGCAAATGCTTCAGATGCTGACGGCACTATCAGTAAGGTCGAATTTTATGAAGGAACAACACTATTAGCAGCTGATAATTCCACTCCTTATGAATACAGTTGGAACAATATCCCCTTAGGGAACTATAAAATAATAGCGAAAGCTTATGATAATATAAATGCATTCTCTTACTCGGATACTGTAAATTTGAAGTGATCTCTAACATTCCTCCAACTGTAAGTATCGCTGATCCGTTATCCGGAGCAACCTTTATTACACCCGCAAACACTATCATTAAAGCCATTGCAAATGATAGTGATGGAAGCATCAGTAAAGTGGAGTTTTATGAGGGAAATAATTTACTAGGAACAAGTACTTCCAGTCCCTATACTTTTGAATGGAAAAATATTGCAACCGGTTCCTATAACTTAACTGCAAAAGCATATGATAATCATAATGTATCCACAACTTCTGCAACTGTATCAATAACTGTTAAAGATAATTCTTTACCAAGTGTTTCTATCTCAGATCCAGTAAATGGTACTAACGCTATATCTCCCGCTAATTTTACAGTTAAAGCCATTGCAACGGATAGCGACGGAAGCATTAGTAAAGTTGAATTTTATGAAGGAAGCACTCTTTTAAAAACGTTAACCGGTTCACCCTATATTTTTGATTGGAATGCCGTACTAAAAGGGAATTATATACTTACTGCAAAAGCTTATGATGATCTGGGAGCTGCTACAACTTCGGCGGGGATTACAGTAACTGTAAACGATAATGTTGCACCAACGGTTCATATAAGTTCCCCTGCCAATAATTCAATTGGAATTTCTCCTGCATCTCTTAGCATTAAGGTGAATGCGACAGACAGTGATGGTAATATCAGTAAAGTTGAATTTTATGAAGGGACAAATTTACTAGGAAGCAAAACTTCCAGCCCGTATACTTATAACTGGAACAATATTACAACTGGTACTTATTCCATAACTGCTAAGGCTTATGATAATTATAATTTATCAACTACTTCTACGCCAATAACAATTATCATCAAGGAAAACTCTTTGCCAACTGTGGTGATCACCAATCCAGCAAACGGTGAAACGGCAATTGCACCTGCTAATTTTACGATCAAATCCAATGCAAGTGATAGTGATGGAAACATTACGAAAGTTGAATTTTATGAAGGTACAACTTTGAAAGGAACAGCAACTACAAGCCCTTTCAATTACAATTGGTCAAACGTGCCAGTTGGAACCTACACATTAACTGCAAAAGCATACGACGAATTAAATGCAGTTACTACTTCAGCTCCTGTAACTGTTACGGTTAAAGAAAATAACTTACCAACTGTTACCATCACCAATCCTGCTGAAGGAACTACAGGTATTGCACCTGCTGACTTTGTTATTAAAGCCAATGCAAGCGACAGCGATGGGAATATCAGCAAAGTTGAATTCTATGAAGGAACTACCTTACTTGGAACATCTACTACCAGCCCATACTCCTACATCTGGAAAAATATTCCAACAGGTACTTACAAAGTCACTGCAAAAGCAACAGATAATTTAAATGCTTCGGTCGTTTCTCCGGAAGTTACCCTTATAGTGAAGGATAATGTTCCTCCAATTGTTTCGATCAGTAATCCATCCAATGGAGTAACGGTAATTGCTCCGGCAAATTTTTCGATTAAGGCAAATGCAAATGATACGGATGGGAGCATTAGCAAAGTTGAATTTTACGAAGGAAGTAATTTATTAGGAGTAGCAACTACCAGCCCTTATACTTTTGAATGGACTTACGTTACGGCCGGTAATTATTTACTTACAGCAAAAGCTTATGATAATTTAAATGCCGTCACTGTTTCAAGTTCCATTTCAGTAACGGTTAAAGAAAATAGTTTACCAACCGTAAATATTTCCTCTCCATTTAATGGAACGTCTGCCATTGCACCGGCAAATTTTACAATTACAGCCAATGCCAGTGATAGCGACGGCAATATTAGTAAAGTTGAATTTTATAACGGAACGAATCTGATTGCAAGCAAAACTTCTCCCCCATACACTTATGACTGGAAAGGAATTTTAGCAGGCACATATACAATCACTGCCAAAGCATACGATAACCTCAATGCATTCACTGTTTCTTCGGAGGTTACAATTACTGTAAAAGATAATGTTCTTCCGATTGTTTCCATCACTACGCCTGTAAATGGAACCACTGCCATTGCTCCAGCAAATTTTACTATAAAAGTAAATGCTTCTGACAGTGATGGAAGTATTACGAAGGTAGAGTTTTATGAAGGCACAAAACTGCTTGGTGAAGATAGGGATAATCCTTACACATTTGATATCAGCTCGCTTTCTCCTGGTGTTTATATCTACACGGCAAAGGCTTATGATGATTTAAGTGCAACAACTACTTCCTCTGAAGTAAAGGTTACTGTAAATCAAAATAGCATTCCTGTTGTTACCATTATTTCACCAATAGATGGATCCACTCATATTGCACCAGCTCTTATTGTTTTAACAGCAAATGCAAGCGATAACGATGGAAGTATCAGCAAAGTTGAATTTTATGAAGGAACTAATCTAATCGGAGTTGCCATGAATAGTCCTTATACATACAATTGGAACGCTGTATCCACCGGATCCTATACAGTAACGGCAAAAGTTTATGATGACCTGAATGCTTCTTCTGTTTCATCACAAGTTAAATTAACAGTAAAAGACAATAAAGCACCGATTGTAAACATTACAGCACCGGCAACAAATACAACTATTCTTGTTTCTAATTCAATTACAATTAAAGCCAATGCTTCCGATACTGATGGTAGTATCGTAAAGGTTGAATTTTATGAAGGAAACAATTTATTAGGAACCTCGGTTTCAAGTCCTTATACTTTTGATTGGAGTAAAACTCAAACCGGAACCTATACATTTACTGCAAAGGCATATGATAATTTAAATGCAACTAAAGTATCAGACCTCATCAAAATCAATGTAGTAGATAATTTTTTACCAACTGTTAAAATTGTTGCTCCAGCAAATGATACTTCCTTTGTTTTAACGGATCCAATTAATATTACGGCGACTGCTGCTGATTCGATGGGTTCCATTAGCAAAGTAGAATTCTATTCGAATGGAAATTTAATTGGCAGTGCGATTAACAGTCCTTATACTTTCACCTGGACAAATGTGCCTTTAGGAACATATTCAATTATTGCTAAAGCTTACGATAATCAAAACGCGAATTCTTTATCGGATACATTGCTTATTAAGGTTGAAGAAAACAAAAAACCAATGGTCATGATTATGAGCCCATTCCCATTAGCACAGTTCAAATTAAATGAAGATATTCTTATCAGCTCACATTTTCATGATGATGATGGATTTGTTACAAAATTAGAATTCTATCAGAATAATATATTGATAGGTACAAGTATATCAAGTCCTTTCCAGTTTGTCTGGAAAAATGCGCCTGTTGGAACGTATGAATTAACAGTGGTTGCATTTGATAATCTAGGTGCATCTGACAAATCGCCTTCCGTTACAATAAGTATTGTAGAAGATATATTACCAACTATCCGTATTGCAAACCCTGCAAATGGAGATATTTTTTCCAGCAATTCAGACATCACATTAACAGCTGATGTTGGTAATGCCGGCACACACATTAACTGGGTAAACTTTTATTACAATACAATTCTCATTGGTTCCGACAGTACAGAACCTTATACATTTAACTGGGAAAAAGTAGCCGTTGGTTCTTATAAAATAATAGCCGAAGCAAATTATGATGCAAATGAGGTTATTGTTACCGATGAGGTTAATATAACTGTAGTAAACAACCAGGCTCCGGCTGTTTCTATTACCTCTCCTGCTGAGGAAGATGAATTTATTACCGGTACAGATATCCATATAACAGCTGATGCAACGGATGATGGAAGTATTCAGCGGGTTGAGTTTTACAGAGGGACCATTTTAATTGCTACTGACAGTACATCGCCTTATGGTTGTGATTGGAAAAAAGCAGCAGAGGGTACCTATTTACTTACAGCCAAAGCATACGACAATTTGGGAATTGTAACCATTTCGAAAGCAGTGACCGTTCATGTTGGAAACAATGTTCCACCAATGGTGCTATTGTTATCTCCATCAAACAATGATGTATTCACAGGCCCAACGGATATTGAAATTGCTGTACATGCACACGATGACGATGGAAGCATTCAACGGATTGATTTTTATAATGGATCCGTTCTACTTGGATCAGATAGTACGGAACCTTATACATATAATTGGAAAAATGTAGGCATCGGAACTTATGCCATCAGCGCAATAGCTTATGATAATTTGCAAGCTTACAGTATCTCTACTGTTTCAACCATAAAGGTGCAGGCAAATCAATTACCTGTTGTTGTCATCACGTCACCAAAAGAAGGCAGTACCTATGATGCTCCGGCAACAGTTACAATGGAAGCAATTGCTTATGATCCAAATGGAAGTATTGTAAAAGTAGATTTTTACCGTGGTAACGTATTGATCGAAACAGACAGCACCAGCCCATATTCCTGCACATGGACAAATGTAAGTAAAGGCACTTATGTCCTGACAGCAAAAGCGTACGATAATTTGAATGCAATGACTATTTCTCCTGAAGTAACAATCGTGGTAAATGATGTTTCAACATCCATTGATTCTTACTCAGAAAATTTAACGAACCTGGTGATTTATCCTGTTCCTTTTGACTCGAGAGTATCATTAAAATTAAGCTCAACAAAAACGATTCAATCGATTATAAGAATATATAATGAAACAGGAAAAGAAGTCATTTCTTTCAATAGAGAGATTGGCACGGGAGAACAATTAATTGATATTGATACAGAGCACCTTCCAAACGGGATTTATTTTATTACCTTGCAAACCGGCGATCAACTAATGAAAAAGAAAATTTTGAAAATTAACTCCCATTAATAGTTGTTTTTTAGTTTAATAAAACTGGCCGGCTTTTTTAGGATGCCGGCCGGTTTTATTCCAGGGATAAGTAAAGGTTAATTTAATACCGGCAGGTTTATATGAAATGTTGCACCTTGTAAAGGAATTGAATCTGCACTGATAATTCCCTGATGATTTTCCACTATTTTTTTACAGATAGACAATCCTATCCCGGTTCCATCATATTCTGATTTGTTGTGAAGACGTTGAAATACTTCAAATATTTTTTGCTGATGAATCGCATCGAAACCTATTCCGTTATCTTTTACGGAGATGTGAAAATAATAATCGTCCCGAATTATATTCCTATTATTTATTTGCTCTCCTTTTACTATTTCCGAACTTATTTGAATCTTCAATGGAACATCTTTCTTGGAAAACTTGATTGAATTAGAGATCAGATTGATGAATAATTGTCTTAATTGAAATGTTATTCCTTCAACAACAGGGAGTGCTTTCACTTCAAGACTTCCGTTTTTTTCCTGAAGTGTATCTGCAAATTCATTTTTAATTTCATTTAATAAATTATTCAGGTCAATTTTTTCAAACACCCTTTCTTCGGCATTTGCGCGTGAATATACCAGTAAATCATTGATAAGTTTTTGCATACGATTAGCAGCACTTTGCATTCTTAAAAAATAATTTTTCCCCTGATCGGAAAGGTGCTGCATTTCTGATTCAACCACTCTGCTGGCAAATGTTTGTATTTTACGTAATGGTTCCTGAAGATCATGACTGGAAATATAAGCAAATGAGGCAAGTTCCTGATTCATATTTTCTAACTCTACATTTGCCCGTTTTAGTTCCCGTGTACGTTCATCAACAAGCTCCTCCAGTTTTTGAGCTGAAGTTTTCTGATCATGAATATCCGTACTTGTACCGACCCACATTTGTATTTCGCCGTTGGCATTTCGTTGTGGAACAGCTCGACTCAGTTGCCAGCGATAAACACCATCGTGTTTACGAAAACGATGTTCCATCAAAAAGCTCTTCCCTGTTTTTAAGGCGTCCATCCACTTTTTAAAACTTTCTGTCCGATCGTTTTCATGAATAATTTTCAGCCATCCCTCTTTTAGCATATTTTCTTTACTTAAACCGGAATAATCAAACATGGATTGATTGAAATAATTCAACTCTCCTGATGGGTTGCTCGTCCACACAAATTGAGGCATGGAATCAGCCAGTAATCGGAATTTTTCAACATTTAACATCAGTTCATCTTCTGTACGTTTACGTTCTGTAATATCTCTCAATGTACCGAGAAGGCGAATTGGTTTTCCAAGATTATTATAAAAAAATTGTCCATCCACCCGGATCCATTTTATCTCATTCTGTTCCTTTATAATACGCATTTCATAAGAAAGCTTTCCTGTTTTTTCTGCTTTTTTAAACGCTTTTTCACGGATTATCAGATCTTCCGGATGCAATTTATTGATACAGTCCTGATGTGGAACAGGTTGTTTAAAACCAAAAATTTCAAAATAGCGCGGAGAGCATATAAATTCTTCAGTGATTGTATTTAAATCGAAGGTTCCAAGTTCACTGCTTTCAATTGCAAGACGGGCTCTTTCTTCAGCATTTGTTATTTTCTTTCTTGCTTCCACTTTTTCAGTAACATCATTTATGGTGACCATGATAGCAAAAACCCTTTTTTCCGCATCAAGTAAAGGAGCATATTCAAAATCCAGATAAAAGGCGTTCATTCCTGCTGCAGAACCTATATAAGCCAATGCTTCATTTTCTTTATAAGTGACCCCTGATTCGTACACCTGTTTCAGCAATTCAGGAAATTTCTGCGTCTTCAGCTCCGGGAATACATCCAATAGTTTTTGCCCAATTACTTCATGCAGACTTTTCTTCCAGATATCTTTCAGAAGCACCTCGTTCGCACTTTCAATAATAAATTCCGGTCCTACAAAAATTGTCATTGCAATGGGCGACCGGGAAATAAGACTCCGGAAATGAGCTTCGCTTTCTTTTAATTTATTTTTTGAATCAACAAGCGTTGTCACTTCATTGCATACGACAATGATCCCCGAAATCGTCCTATCATCATCACGAAGTGGCTGATAAATAAAATTAAAATAGGTTTTTTCTTTCTTTTTATTTCTTATCAGGTATACCTCCAGCTCATTTCCTATATTAGGTATTCCTGTATCCATGACTTCGGATAATATTTCTCTTATTCCTTGTCCCTCCAATTCAGGTAAAGCATCAAAAAGACACATACCGATAAAATCGCTGTCCTTATCTACCAGTTGTAAATACAGATCATTCGCAGCTTAAACAAGAAACGATTTTCCCCTGAGTATGCAAATCGCAACAGGAGCCTGACTAAATATAGTATCTATTGTATTTTTCATTCTGACCCAACAACACAAAAAGAGTATTTATAGATAAATAGAAACTTTGGATTTTTTATGCGGTTGTAAAGGCTTTATCAGCTGATGTTTTTAAAACCATACGAATATACTTATTAATTGAATACCCGTGTCTGTCGCTATCTTCCCTTTTTGTTAAAATTCCTTAGGAATAATTTTTGCCTCCATCTTTATAAAATGGATACTTTTACAATTAGTTAACGCTATATAAAACATACGATTATGTATAAAACAGGTACAGACATTAATATTAAAGTTGCTGATATCACCGTCAACTATAGTGATTTAGGAAAAAACAAATTACCCATTATTTTTATTCATGGGTTTCCTTTTGATAAATCATCCTGGCAACCTCAAATTGATTATTTATCTCAGTTTGAGAGAATTATTACATACGATATAAGGGGCTTTGGAAAATCAACCAGAAATCAAGAGAAAATTACAATTGAATTATTAGCAGATGATCTTATACGATTTATGGATGCATTACAGTTACCTAAAGCCATTGTATGTGGTTTATCTATGGGAGGATATATTTTATTAAATGCACTGAACCGATACCCCGAACGATTTGCTGCTATTATCCTTAGTGACACTCAATGCATTGCAGATAGCGCAGAAGCTAAAGAGAAACGAAAAAAGAACATTCAACTTGTAGAGGCAGGAGGCATAGCAGAATACACTGAAAATACTATCAAAAATTTATTCTACCAAGATTCCTTTACTTCTAAAAAGTCGGAAGTGGATGCGATACGTAAGGTGATGCTAGCAACCCCGCCTGAGCTCATTGCAGATACATTACAAGCAATGGCCGATAGAAAAGAAATGTGTTACTCACTTGAAAAGATAGATATTCCAACTTTAATCATTAGTGGCAAAGAAGACAAATCGATACCTGCTGAGCAATCCCATTTCATGCATCAGAAAATTTCCCGCTCTATCCTTCAACTTATAGATAAAGCCGGACATTTGCCAAATCTTGAAAAACCTGAGGAATTCAACAGACTGATAAAAGATTTTTCCATGAGTATGAATATTATGCATGTGGAAGATTAGTGTTGCTAAAGATTTTTTCTCTCAAAACAATGATTTACAGCCAGATTCAACAACATAATGGTCTGATTTCTGCCTCCATTGGGTCGGCAATCAGGCCTGTTAATTAAAATGGAGACAGACCGCTTTTCGAGGAAGTATATGGACAAGGCAACAGGTAAAAAAATCCCCAAAATTATTCTAAAATCGCTTTTGTGGATACTAGGCAGCATTTTAGGAATTATTTTGCTTTTTCTTATCATCATCCAATTTCCGGCTTCTCAGAAGTATCTAACAGAAAAGATAACCGCATACATTTCAAAAAAGATAAATAGCAAGGTTGCACTTGAAAAAATAACAATCCTATTTCCCAAAGATGTTTCCCTCACTAATCTATATGTTGAAGATCTTCATCAGGACACCTTACTTTATGTACATTCTTTAAAAGTCAATCTCAATCTTTGGGATCTTCTTTCTCAAAAGCTGGAATTAAAAGATATTTATATAGATCGTTTAAAAGCACATGTTTTTCGTGAATTCCCAGATACAACTTTTAATTTCAGTTTTATTCCATCAGCATTTACCAGTAATGATACTGCTCCCGAACCCACAGAAGAAGATACAAAAACAAAATTTCAATTTTCAATAAAAAAAGTTCACTTAACCGATATTGATATAAGTTATCATGATACATTGAGCGGAATTATGGCCGATGTAAAACTTGGTGAGTTTAAAACAGTATTTGATAAATTTAACCTTACAGAAAACAAAATTTACATTCAGTCATTCGAATTAAAAAAAACCATTGCAAGTGTTGTTCAATATGCTTCTCTTGTTAAGGATACAAAAACTACTGAATCCTCGTCATTTGATCTCAGTTTAAAAGCCGGAAACCTTAGCAATATCAAAGCGACTTACATTAATAAGGATAGTTATCAGGACTTACGCGCTGATATTGGTAACCTGGATATCGAAGCAAAAAAAATTGATTTATTAAAGGAAAAGCTGGAATTAGAAAAAATAACCCTATCCCAATCGGCTATTGTTTATACACTATACAAACCTGTCGCTGATACACTTGAAAAAAAGGAAAATTCTCTGACAACGGCAAAAAAAGGCGGTACTTCTAATTGGATCATTGACCTTCAACAATTAAGTTTAAGTAATAATTCATTTGCTTATGATAATAAAAATGAAACCAAGCTACTACAAGGGATGGATTTCAACCACCTTCTTTTAAGAAATATTCAAATCAATAGTCAGGATATTCATTTCGGACCCGATAAGATCCAGCTAACATTAAATGATCTAAGACTACAAGAAGAAAGGGGGTTTAATTTAAAAAAATTCAAAGGTCGTATCACTTATGATGATAAACACATTGAACTGGATAAATTAGATATACAAACCGATAAAAGCAGAATTGGTAATTATCTGGGCATACGTTTTAATTCCATACAATCCATAAAGGATTCTCTTGGATATCTGCAAACGAAAATCGAATTAAAAAATACAGTTGTTTCCTTATCGGATATACTGCTGTTTCAACCTGACCTGATTAGTAACCCTCAGCTGAAATTTGACAGGAATATGGTGGTTCATTTAAATTGTAAAATAAACGGAAGGATCGACGATCTGTTTATCAATCAGTTTGAACTTTCAACCTTGACCCATACAACCATAGAGATTAAGGGACGTCTTCAAAATGTTCGTTCCCCCAAACAGATGTATGCCGATGTCCAGCTTTTAAAACTGACTTCAGGTAAAAATGATATTAATGAGATTTTAGATACTTCGATTATTCCACAAAGCATTATGATCCCGGAACTTATTTCTGTCAAAGGAGACTTCAAGGGATATACTCAAAATTTTGACGGGGCAGCTTTCGTAACTACTTCTTTTGGTGATGCAGCTGTTACCGTAAAAATGGATCCTGTAAAAGGAAATGAAGAGCAGTCCTATTCCATTAAATTTACGACCGATCGCTTTGATCTGGGAAAATTATTGAATGACCCTGAACTTCTTGGCCCCATCACTATGAATACAGCTATCGATGGACGAGGGCTTTCCGATACTACGTTATCTGCTAAACTGAACACTACGATCGAAGAAGCTGTGTTCAAAAAATACAGATACAAAAATTTAGTTATTGAAGGACTCATC